>JANWKE010000188.1 GCA_025451535.1 Verrucomicrobiia bacterium | reverse complement strand
GATGGCCTCACCCGCGCGCGGCGTGTGGGTGGGCTTGACGCGCTGACCGTTGAGGCGCACGTGACCCGCTTCAATCAACCGCTTGAGCGCAACCCGGGAGACCGCGGGAAATCGGCGGCGGAGAAACACGTCCAGCCGCTCGGCGGGGAGCGATTTCTCGACAACGAAACTGTCCGTGCGGCCGGTCACAGTGACGTTTCCGCGTTTTTCTTCAGCGCATGCTCGCTTCTCCAGGTGATGAGAAAAATCAACGCCACGCCGGTACAAATTGCGGAGTCGGCGACGTTGAACGCGGGAAAACCGATTTCGTCGCCGCCACGCTGCTGCAGGTAGAAGCGGAGGAAATCCACCACTTCGTGCCGGATCAAACGGTCGGCCAGATTTCCGGCGATGCCGCCAAAAATCAGTCCAAAAGCGATCTGGCCGGCGAAGGTATCGGAACCGAAATGATGCCGCGTGAGGAACAGCGCGACCAGGGCCAGCAACGCGACCAGCATCAGCGTGTTATTGTTGCCACTGAAAATGTTCCAGGCCGCGCCGGTGTTTCCCCAATGGACGAATTTGAAGAAGCCATCAATGATGATTTTTTCGTGGAAGGGCGGCAGCGTCCGCAGCACCAGCCATTTGGTGAACTGGTCGAGGGCGAGGATGACCAGTGCGACAACGGCAATGCGACGGTTCGAAGTCTGGAAAATGGATTTGGCAGCGGTCATTCAAGCCTAAAGTCCAAAGTCCAAAGTCCAAAGTCAAGCCGGTCACGACTTTGAGCTTTGGATTTTGACCTTATTCGACTACGTTCAGAGCATGGCGCTGGCGCGCATCCTGGTGGACGGCTATAGCCTGTTGCACAACTGGCCGGAGTTGGCTCCGGGCCGGCCCCGGCATTCGGCGCGCGCGCGTGACGAACTGATTCATGTCCTGACACGCTACCACGATGCCACCGGCGAACCAATTGCGGTTTTTTTTGATGGCGCGGGCGCGCGGCCTGGCACGCCGGCAGGTGAATCGAACACAGCGGTGGAAGTTTTGTTTTCGCGGGCGGGCCAGACCGCCGATCAAATGATCGAGCGCGCGGCGCACCGGTTTCAGACCTACGGCGAAGTGCTCGTGGTGACGGATGACCACGCCGAACGCGACACGGTTGCGGGCATGGGTGGCATGACGGCAAGTTGCACGAACTTCATTCGCATGATTGAGAATGCGCTGGCGGAATTGAGGGACGAATTACGAAATCATAATCAGGCGGAGCGAAATCATTTCAGCCGCCCACAAAAAAAGTAAAAAACCGATGAACAGTCGAATATTTTCAGACCGATTTGCTTTGTGCACGCGAATCGCCGCCAGGTTGGGCATCGGACTTTTTCTGATTTCAGCCGCGCCGGCCCAACCGGCGGTGAGCAGCGTTGACAGCCGTTATCTGCTCGTTTTTGACACGTCATCGGCGATGAAAGCGCGCGTGCCGGCGGCGCAATACACGGTGGAACGGCTGTTCTTTTCCATGATGAATGGGCAATTGCGGTCGGGGGACACCATCGGTGTGTGGGCGTTTGACCGCAAATTGCGCAAGGGGGAAATTCCGTTGCAAGGCTGGTTGCCGCAAAACGCAGCGATGATTGCGTCCCAAATCACCAACTTTGTGGCACGCCAGCACTATGCAAAAATTGCCCGCTTTGATGTGCTCATGCCGGAGGTGAATAGTCTCGCACAGAATTCGGAGCGGTTGACGGTGCTGATTTTCTGCGACGGCGATGAGGCAATCAAGGGCACGCCCTATGACAATGCCATCAACTCCGTTTTAAAGCGAAATGCGAGCGCGTTGAAGAAGGCAAACCAGACGTTTATCGTGGTCCTGCGTGCGCAATTTGGCCAATACACTGGCTTTACTGTGAATTCTTCGGCCATTGGGGTGAATTTCCCTGAATTTCCGCCCTTGCCTCAGCCGCCTCAACCCGCCGCGCCGGCCGAAACCAGGCCACCGGCAGTACCGCCACCCCCGTCACCGGTCATCACCACACCGCCGCTCGTGATTATTGGCACCAACGTCGGCACCAATCTGCTTCCCGCGATCCCGGCTCGCTCGGTTTTGACCAATCCGGCGCCGGCCAGGGTGGAATCGAAGCCGCCGCCGGTTGAAGCTCCACCCAGCCCGACCAACGCCAGTCCAACGAACACTACGCCGCCGAAAATGGCAGAGACGCAGACCAACGCTTCGGCGCCAACCGAGGAGAATTCCGGCTTGAGCCGCAACGGCGCGCTGGCCATAGGCGGGGTGCTGCTGGTGGTTGCAGTCCTGGTGATAATTTTGGCGCTGATCCGTTCACGCCGGCGGGGACGCGGCAGTCTCATCACCCGCTCAATGAAATAGGATGAATTCCGGGCGTGACTTTTCGCCGCTCGCGTGGAAAATTCTCCGGCCATGAAAATGATCAACCGGCTCTGTGCGCTCGGAGTGTTCGCCGCCCTTGGCGTGGCCACAGCACAAAATACCAACCTGACGGTGAAACCTGCGTCCGTCTCGCCAGGCTTTGCCGATCCCGCCAAACTCACCGCGAAGGCGCCCGAAACGTTCGAGGCGCAGTTCGACACGACCAAGGGGAAATTCACCATCGAAGTCACCCGATCGCTGGCTCCCAATGGGGTGGACCGCTTTTACAACCTGGTTCGTTCCGGCTACTTCACGGACGTGGCCTTTTTCCGTGTGATCCCCGGTTTCATGTGCCAGTTCGGCATCCACGGCGACCCGAACGTCTCGGCGAAGTGGCGTGAGGCGTCAATTCCCGATGATCCTGTCAAGGGCAGTAACACACGCGGGACCATCACCTTCGCCACCGCCGGCCCCAACACACGAACCACTCAGTTGTTCATCAACTTCGGTGACAACGTTAATCTCGACAGCATGGGGTTCTCGCCGTTCGGCAAGGTAATCAAGGGAATGGACGTGGTGGACAAGATTAACGGGGAATATGGCGAAGGCGCGCCCAACGGCCGCGGGCCGGACCAGGGTCGGATTCAGATGGAAGGCAATGCCTACTTGAAAAAGGATTTTCCGAAGCTTGATTACATCAAGTCCGCAACCATCGTGTCGATGGAATTGCCCGCCAAGAACGACCCAATCAGATAATTATTTATGAGCGAACTTGCCCACATCACCACCACCGAAGGCGAAATGGTCATTGAATTCTGGCCCGACGTCGCGCCCAAGACGGTCGAGAATTTCAAGACCCTCGCCCAAAAGGGTTTTTACGACGGCACCTGTTTCCACCGCATCATCAAGGGTTTTATGATTCAAGGTGGCGACCCGTTGACCCGGGACCCGGCCGCCGAAAATCGTTGGGGCACCGGCGGGCCAGGTTATCAAATCAAGGCCGAGTTCAACGACCGCTCTCACCAGCGAGGCGTTATTTCCATGGCGCGCAGCGCAAATCCCGACTCCGCCGGCAGCCAGTTTTTTATCTGCGACGGTGATGCTTCGTTCCTCGACCGCCAATACACCGCGTTCGGCAAATTGGTCAAAGGGGATGAGGTGCTGGCGAAGATCGCCGGCACGCCGGTCGGCTCCGGCGGGTCTGGTGAGCAAAGCAAACCGCAAAAGCGCGTCGGCGTCATCAGCATCAAAATCGTATCCGCCGGTGCCTGAAATGACTTTGTAGCAGCCGACGCAAGTCGGTTCTTTTTTAACAACCGAAAATTCGAGCAGACTTGCGTCTGCGGCTACGCTTTTATGGAAATTCCCGAACTGGCCCAGGCCCTGGTGGCACTCGGCTGTCCCGCCGAAAAATCCGCCGGGATGGCTGCGCAACTGGACAAGCGCGCCCGCCAGCTGGCCGAACATAAAGGCCGCACTTATGAGGAGGCCTTGCAGCACTTGTTGACGTTGATGCGCCAAGGTTGGTCGGCGCAAAAACATTTATGATTTAAGATTGATGATTTGTGATTGAACCCTGCCAAAGCGGTTTGTGTTGACGCAAATCGTAAATCGTAAATCATCAATCGTAAATGGTTCAGCCCTGGAAAAAAGTCCGTTCAACGCCCATCGGTGATTTCCGCATTTTCAAGCTTCGCTCGGATGTGAGCATTTCTCCACGCACTGGCCAGGAACACGACTTCTTCGTCCTCGACAGCGTAAATTGGGTCAATGTCATTGCCGTCACGCCCGATCAAAAGCTCGTGATGGTCGAGCAATTCCGGCACGGCTCGAACACCGTCGAGCTGGAGATTCCCGGCGGCATGATGGACGCGGGCGAGACCGACCCGGTGGCGACCGCCATCCGCGAGTTGCGCGAGGAAACCGGCTACGAAGGCGAGAAGGCGCGTCTGCTCGGCAAAATCTGGTCCAACCCGGCCATCTTAAGCAACCTCACTTACACCGTGCTGATTGAAAATTGCCGGTTGAATCACAAAGTGGATTGGGACCACGCCGAGGATCTGGTGACGCGGCTCGTGCCGGTGGCAGAAATCCAAAAACTCGTCGCCGACGAAAAAATCGGCCACTCCCTCGTCGTCGTCGCGCTCTACCATTTCGATCTGTGGCAAAGGGGAATAAAAAATAAAAAAGGCGTGTAAAAAAGCTGACGCGCGTTCTGCAAACTCAATAAAATTGATTAGTTACCTAAATCAGAGAGAGGCCTATCTCCTCAAGAATGGCTTCGCAGTTGTAACGTGTCCAGTTCCATGGATAAGGCCTTGGTTTTGGCGTATTGGCTCGAGGAAGATCAAAAAAAGGAAAGTTTTACAAGTTTGGATTTGAAAGATGCGTTTATACCAGCGCGTGAACCTGTTCCCGCTAACCCAGGTGACGTGGTGGCCAAATTGGATGGGGCTGGCAAAGTTATGAAAGCGGACAAAGTCGGTAAAAGCCAATCTTACCGTTTAACGCGGACTGGAATTGACCAGGTGCAAAGCTGGCTGAATCCTCCAAAAGAAGGCGAGGTTAGGCCAAAATAAACTTCGTGTTGCTTTTTTCTGATGAGCGAAGAACACATCTTACGTTACACTGATTTGGCGGCGGCGATTCAGTTGGCCAAGTCTGCGGGCATGACCACGCGTGAGATCGCTCGCGAACTAACGCGGGGAATGACCTATTCAGATGCTTTGAAATTTGCGAAACGCGCCGCGCCATTGCTGGATATTACTGTGGCGGAATTTATGCGCTTGAGAAGGAAGGAATGAAGCAATTTAAGCCTCTTCCAGCTTGACCAGAAACCGCTCGCTATACCCGTCTTTACGCAACTTGCCGTAATCCACACGGCCTTGCTTTTTGAGCATCTTCCGTTTGACGGCACGCAAAAGATTGCCAGTCGCGTGATCCAGCAACTGAGCCTCGCTCTTTTCTCGTTTTACGGCAGCAACTTTCACGTCCTAATAATAAGATAAAACCATGCGGAATTCAATCTTTAAGTGCTACCCCAAATTCACCGGATCAATGTCCACCACCAGCGTCACGTCTTCCGGCAACGCGAGTGTCTCAATGATTTTTGCCAGCGTTTGGCTGAGTTTGCTCATCGCGCGGGTCCGCAGCATGATTTGGTAGCGATAATATTGCTCCGCGCGCAGTAACGGCGCCGGGGCGGGGCCGGAAATGATCAAGTCACGAAAATCCACAGTCCTCAGTTCGCAGTCTTCAGTCCGACGATTATCCGACTGTGGACCGTGGACTGTGGACTCAAGAACTTTTCGCAAGTGTTCGGCGGAGAACTTCACCTTGTCTTCGTTCCGGCCCCTGAGCGTGAGCAATGCAACGCGGCTGACAGGCGGGTATTTCAGTTGCTCACGAAATTCGATTTCCTGTTCGTAAAATCCCGTGAAATCATGGCGGCGCGCATACTGGATGGCCGGATGAAACGGCGTGAACGCCTGTACAAACACCTCGCCTTCAACGTCGCCCCGGCCGGCGCGTCCGGCGACCTGGGTGAGGAGCTGGAAGGTACGTTCACCCGCGCGAAAATCCGGCTGATGCAGCGCGAGATCGGCGTAAATGATGCCCACCAGCGTGACGTTCGGGAAATGCAGTACCTTGGCAATCATCTGGGTGCCGACCAGGATGTCGGTCTTGCCGGCGCGAAAATCGCCGAGTGTTTTGCGGTAATCGTCCTTGCGCTTCATCGTGTCGGCGTCCATGCGCCGAACGTGTGCGCCCGGGAAAAGTTTTGCCAACGTTTCCTCGACCTTTTGCGTGCCAGTGCCGGCAAAACGGATGGCCGGGTTTTTGCATTTCTCATTCGGGCAAACTGATGGAACCTTCTCGCTGTGGCCGCAAATATGGCAGGAAAGTTTTTGTTCGATACGATGGTAAGTCAGCGCCAGACTGCAATTCGGACAACTCGCGACGAATCCGCACTTCGGGCACTGCAACGCCGTGGAATAGCCGCGCCGGTTCAAAAATAAGATCGTCTGCTCGCCACGTTCGAGCCGTTGTGTAATTGCCTCCTTGAGTTGCGGCGAGAAAATCGGCGGTCCTTTTTCTTTCGCCGCCTGCCGCATGTCCACGACGCGGACCCGCGGCATTTTCTGATTATCCACGCGTTCGGGCAGTTCGAGCAGCGTGTATTTGCCTCTTTGGCAATTGTAATAGCTTTCGAGCGACGGCGTGGCGGAGCCGAGCACGACGACGGCGTTTTCCATCCGGCCACGCATAATGGCCACGTCGCGGGCATGGTAACGCGGCGCTTCCTCCTGCTTGTAGGTGTGTTCGTGCTCCTCGTCCACAACGATGAGACCCAGCGGCTCGACGGGCGCAAAAATCGCCGAACGCGCGCCGATGACGATGCGGGCGCGGCCCTGACGGATCTTGTGCCATTCATCATGGCGTTCGCCGGCCGAGAGATGCGAATGCAGTACGGCAACGAGCGTTTGGAGCCTGCCGGAACTGAACCGCGCCTTGAACCGTTCGACAGTTTGCGGTGTCAACGAGATTTCCGGTACGAGCACAATGGCGCCCTTGCCCTGTTCGAGCGCATGCGCGAGGGCCTGGAGATATACTTCCGTTTTGCCAGAACCCGTCACGCCATATAACAAGAAGGTCGAAGTTTTTCCAGAGACGTCCGAATCCTGTCGTGTAGCACCCGCGTCGCGCGGGTAGTGTCCGGCGTCGCGCCGGACACCCGGAGGCGTGTTGGCCGAGCCAGGCATCCAAATGTAAGGGTACTCCTCCATCGGTCCGACCAATCCAATCTTGCGTGGATTATCCCGGATATAATCCCACGTTTTGTGCAAATCAGCCTCCGAACGAATCATCCGGTCAAAGGATTCATCCATCCAAACCGGACCCGAGCGCTTCATTGCCTTGTTTACCTCGTGCGCGGAAAAGGATTTGATGCTGTGCAAAATCTCTGAAAGCGAATGCACACCTTCTTCACCCGTTTCCTGAACCGGGAACGGCTGCACCAGCAAATGAACATGATTCGGCATCACGCAGGCTGCGAGGCATTTGATTTTTGTTCCGTGCCAGAAACGGCAGGCTTCCAAAGTCTTTGCGCGGGCTTCAGGTGAAAGAACCAGCTTATTGTGCGTCTGCCAGGTGACGTGGCAGGTAAAGCCGGGAATTTCGAAGTGTGGGAGATTGCGTTCACGGGCGGTGGGTTCTGTAACAAGCAGAGAACTTGTCGCCGTACGGGAACCGGGCGCGACGACCGGCTCCACCCGCGGGACGCGGGTGCTACACACAACATTCATCGCCTTCGTAATTTCACTTAACGCCTTTCCCTGGGCCGGGTTCAGGGGCAGCGGTTGCGTGGGTAGAATATGTTCCCGCGCGTAAGGGTCGCGCTCGGAAATTTCCGCGGTGATTTCCACCAGACCGCGGTCTTCGAGTTTACGGACGGTGGCGGCGGTGGTTTCGGCCAGTTGAACCAGTTCTGTCAGCGGCAATTCGCGTCGTTCCTCAATGATATTCCAGACTTCCTGCTGGCGTTTCGGCAATTTCGGAAATTCGCCGCCAACCGTCAATGTGCGAACGAATAACTGTTTTTTCCAGCCTTCCTCCTGCTTGCGCACGGCTTCGGGCAGGACGGATTTCAACGCACTTTCCGGCGCGCAACAGTAATAATCAGCAATCCAGCGCGCCAGTTTCAGCACCTTCGGCGTAACCATCGTCTGCGCGCCGATGATTTTCAGAATCGGTTTGAGTCTGGTCACCGCCGATTCCTCCGCGAGCGCAGTAACGGTGCCCAGAACCTTCCGCGCACCGAAGGGCACCTGCACGCGGCTGCCAACCTCAAGTCCCGCCAGGCCCGGCGGAATCAGATAATCGAACTCCTTGCGGAGTGCAATTTCGAGACTGACTCGGGCAATCATAATCCGGTGACAAGTGACAGGTGACAGGTGGCAGGAACAATCAAAATCGCATTGGCATTTTTCATGTCACTGGCCACACGTCACGTGTCACACTTTTAATCCTTCGAGATGGCGATCATTTCGGCTTCGAGCCGCTGGCGCAAGCTCTCGCGCTCGGCATCGCTCGCCTCGCGGGGGACGCGGAAGACGCTTCCGGCGGTGACCTCGCAGAGCGTGAAGGGCAAGGGGATCTGGAAACGGTCCCAGCTTTTCGCCTGGATTTTATATTTCAAGGCATAGGACACGGGTATGACCGGCAGGCCGGTTATTTGTGCCAGCGACATGACGCCTTCCTGGACCACGTAACGCGGGCCGCGCGGGCCGTCGGGCGTGATGGCAAGGTCGTAACCGCGCTCGGCCCACGTGGTCAATTCCAGCAACGCCTGCGGGCCGCGCCGGCTGCTGGACCCGCGCACCGGCAGCACGCCGAAGCGTTCCAGGACCGCCGCGAGGAACGCTCCGTCCTTGCTGGCGCTCACCAATCCCGCCAACCCGGCGGCCTGGTGATACCGGCGTCCGAAAGTAAAATATAACTTCAGGGAAAGCGCGAGACGATTGTGCCAGATGCAGTAAATTGCCGGCCCGCAATCCTTCCCCACCATGAACCCGTGCGGATCGTTGATGCGATAACGCAACGTCACCGCAACCAATCGCAGCGCGGCCCAAAGGATCCAGGCGCCGAGTCGTTGATGCCATTCGGGCGAATTGGGAACAATCACGCCGGATTTCCGGCGCTGGCGACGGGCCATCGGCGCCGGTGATTGCGGATTGGCAGCCTCCATCACGCTCCTTTTTTCAGGCAAGCCCGTACGAGCTCTTCCACCGCCGCCTTCGCGCCAAGCATCGTTTGCGCGGCACGGACGGCGTCGTGCGCCTCAACCTGTCTGAAACCAAGCGCCATGAGCGCGAGCACGGCGTCGTTGACTTTTTGGTCATCGGGCGAGAGAGCGCGTTTGGCGCTGGCGGCTTCCCACGCCCCGGCCGCGCCGACCTTGTCACGCAACTCGACGACGATGCGTTCAGCGGTCTTCCGGCCGACACCGGAAATTTGCGAAAGCGATTTCACGTCGCCGCCGGCCACGGCGCCGCGAAACGCCACCGGGTTCATGCCGCTCAAAATGTTCAGGGCGGTTTTGGGACCGATGCCGGAGACCGTGTTGACGAGCAGGCGGAACAAATCACGTTCCGCGGCGGTCATGAAACCATAAAGCATGTGCGCGTCTTCGCGGATAACCAGTTGGGTGAGCAATTTCACGTCCTGGCCGGGCGGCGGCAGCTTGGCGAACGATGATAATGGAATGAGCGCCTCGTAACCGACGCCGTTCACGTCAACAATCACCTGCGTGGGCAGCGCCTCGACGAGTTTGCCGCGGAGAAAGGCAATCATACAAAGACAGGATAAAGCAGGCAGAACAAAAAATTCATATTCGCTTTGGCGGCTTTAAATTGTATCGCGAATTTTCCTGCGCGTGCGCCAGTGCCAGTGCCAGCGCATCGGCGGCGTCGGGAGCAGGTGGCTTCGGCAAGTTCAGCAGCCGCTGGACCATTTGGGCGACGGCGGTTTTTTGCGCTGCGCCGTAGCCGACGATGGCTTGTTTGACCTTGCGCGGGGCAATTTCAAAAATTTCCAGCCCGGCTTCGGCAATGACGGCCAACGCCGCACCGCGCGCTTCACCCATCACGATGGCGGTTTGGAGGTTTTGCGCGTAAAAAAGTCCTTCGACGACACAGACGGTCGGCTGGTGTTGCTTCAAAACATCACGCAGTATTTCCACAATTTTAACGAGGCAGCGGGAACGTTCCCAGTCTGATGGGCAGGAAATCGTCCCCTGGGTCAGTACGACCGGGTGTGGTTTGGCCCGGCGAATGACGCCATAACCGGTGCCGCGGAGCGACGGGTCCACGCCGAGAATCACACGATGGGCGGGGGCCGGCGCACGCAGGCTGGAAGCAAAGGCAGGCATCGCTGCGCGCGGAGTGGCGCCGCCAAGCCGTTGCTGCATTTGTTCGTATTGCCGCCGGGTGATGCCCACGCGCCCAGTTTGCCTCCCACGGAAAAGTTGCGAAAGAAAAAAGCCGTCTGATTTCCAGCGCCCGGCGCCTTCAAACCAGCAGACCTTCAATGTCCACCCTGCCCGTTATTCTGGTTCTGGCCCGGTTTACCGGATGATTGCGATGATGACGAAGAAGATTGAGATGACGAGTGCGGCTGAACCGCCTGCCGTGATGACTCGGAATGAGAATCAGAACGATTGATATTCTGGCTGTTGTTGCGGGATTCATTCGGTGGCGGGGTATAATTATTTTGCTGCTGCCCGCCCGGCGGAGAATAGTGATTGGCGCCGGAGGGATTGGAATAAGCTGGTGGCATCGTGGTATTTCCCTGCGGTCGGGAGTCATTGAACGCACCATGCGGCGATTGCTGTTCGGAACCCTGCGCCCGGGGCGTCAAAACCCGGTTGCCGGAGTTGTTATAATTGTAGTTTGGCTTCGGATTTTGAGCCGGCCAGGCCGGGTTATTTCGCGGCGGCGCGGCAGCACCGTTATTGGGTGTCTGTGGGTTGGACGGATTGACGTGCTGGACTCCCGGTGGCTGGGTCTGCGGTACCCGTGGCGGGGTCCGATTAAAATTTTGATACGGGTTTTGGTTGATATTCTGGTGAGGCACATTGTTCTGCCCCGGATTTACCGGGTGCGCAGGCCCGTTGTTCCCATTCCCGTGAACGATCGGCTGAAATTCCTTTTGCCCGGGTTTAGTTGCCGGCGTAGTTCCTGGATGCACCGTTAAAACCGGCGCACCGACGAAATGCGGACGATTCACGACCAGTGTGTTGCCGTTGCGCTGAAATTGTTCATGCCGGCCGCCCCACGCAACATTTCCATTCCCGGCCTGAATGGTGACCGGTTGAATCTCCCGCCGGGTGACAGCGGTAATGTCATGCGGCGGGATACCGGCATTGACGATGCCCCGATGGTGACTATCAAAACTGACGTTGTTAATGATTGTAGTTTGATTGTAAATCCGCCCTACCTCACCGGCCTGGATGCGATGACGTCGCGGATGCGGATCACAGAAGTCTTTCGTTGCCACGAACGTAAAGGCGCCCACGTTCAGACCGAAGTCGAAACCGGCGTTGACCGCGTGACCTTGATAAACGAACCCAACCCCCGATTGATAAACCGCATGGGGCGGCAATGGCGCCCAGCCACAGTAATCCCGGTCATGGCGCCAGAGTACCCAGGATGGCGCCCAGGTCGTATCCGGGCGCCAGCACCAGCCGTAGCGCTGATGATGAAACCAGCGACCGTAGTGAAATGTCGCCCAACCCCAGGAATAACCTGAAACCCAATACCAACCGCAATCGGTATAAACCCAATGTCCGTTGTCGCAATAGGGTTGCCAACCGGTGTTGTAAACGACAATCGTTGGCCGCCAGCACCAGCCGTAACCCTGGAAATTCACCCAGCCGCCATAGGGCGCGAGGTTGTCGTAAAAATAATTCACCGTCACATCCGCCGGTTGCGTTGTCGTGGTTTCCGTTGTTTCAGGAGGCGGCGTGGCCGCGGCGCCCGGCGTCACACCCATTTGTTGTAATTGCTGGTCGCGCTGCTGCATGGCGTTGACAACTTCGGTCGGCACCCCAAGGTCGTTCAGGTAGATAATTTGGTCCGAATCGAGGTTGAACAGATTCATGGAGTTGCCGATGTACGACAAAATCACGCTTTGCTCGACACCGGCCTGCACCAGGTGGATGACTTGTGCGAGCGGGCTGGCAGGGTCAATGTCCGGTGGCAAGGTGCCAGCCGTTGATACGTTGTCCGGGGAAGTGGAAACCAGATCGGGGTTTGCTTGTGGGTCGGGTTGTGTCTGAGCGTTGGAATTTTGCAATGGCTGACCTCCAATCAAAGCCCACGCCAGGATTGCTGAACCAAAAAGGAATTTAATTGAAATTGGATTTTTCATGTAACGGTCTGGTTGTTGGCTGCACCATAACATATAAACCCGTTTAATTCGACCAGTTGCCAGCAAAAGAATTCAAGTAAGGCACCATTTTGCTACAAAGCATGATAAAATGGCGTCCCCGCCCGGAATTGAACTGGGATACGCGGTTTAGGAATCCAATCCGGCATTTTCACGACTATGCATGAACACGGACAAAACCCGCAACAACAAAGACGATAAACGCAATTCTGGGAAAAATCAAAAAGTGACCCTAAATTACGCTATCACGCAACTCCAGTGTTGCACTCTGTTGCACGGAAATAATTAATTAATTAACCCTCTTATTTGGCCTCCAAATCATCCTTTTTAAAACTCATTCTCTGAAATTACGCCTTCAATCAGGCCAATTTCACACTGGCTTTAAACATTCTGGTGAATCATTTCTTTCGTCTTCAAAATATTAAGGTCAAAAAAAAGAATCAGCCAGCCAATCCTTTTTCGACAACATATCCTTGGCATTAATGGAGAAAATGCTCTAGCATTTTGTCATTTCAATGAAAAAACATATCCGGTTTGTTCCCGAAATCCCTTTGAAAAAGAGACGGCGACTGATTCAAAACCTCTTGGTCTGGATTCAATGCAAAGAATATAGATGTTTGGCCCA
The DNA here is from genome assembly GCA_025451535.1 of Verrucomicrobiia bacterium. GTDB lineage: Bacteria > Verrucomicrobiota > Verrucomicrobiia > Limisphaerales > UBA11358 > UBA11358. The sequence goes on along the minus strand of JANWKE010000188.1, from coordinate 3,987 downwards.
TTTGAACAACAAGGGAAATTGGATAAATTTCTATACAGGGAAGAAATTGAGCGACTTTGTAAAAGTGGTGGCTTGACGCTGCCTAACTTTGGAACTCAAGCGCAGTATGTCACCAGCCCCGGCTTGGCTCAGTTCCTGCTTTTTAAGTCAATAAATGAATATACCATTATTTTTAGCAGATACCTACAATATCATTCCGGGATTGATTGGCCACTACACTGTTATTGCTCTTGTTTCCATTTTAGTTATCTGGGCATCCCTTAAAACTATGAAGAGCAAAATATGAAGTCTGAGTAATACATGCACAAAAGTCCTTTTTAAAACTATGAACGTAATTACTAGTGTAATACCGTCTCAAATGGATTTTGAGGATTGCCGAATCAAGATTATCAAGTTCATTCGCGATTCTGAGAAACCGCCATCACTTCAGGAGATTTCAAACTTTCTGCAACGTCCCCTTGCTATAGTAAAAATATATTCTGACAGGCTTCTTAATTTTGGTGAAATCAATTATATTCCTACAGTTGCAGGAGGTTGGGGATTTGAGCTTCCTGAGAATGTGTGAATTTGTTTTGTATCAACCGAACAGCTTGAATCTCTTCCTCATTGGATTGAATGGTCTTTCACGATTTTGAAGGCTTTGATTTCCCCTTTTTGATGTCGCTGTAGATTGACATTTTTACCGCTGTTTCCGGCGACATTGCTGGTGGTATTTCAAGCACGGCAACGAAGCGTTCCGTCTTGTTGTTTTCGCCAGCAGGATGCGACCACCCGTATGCGTGCTTTGCCTTGGGATGTCCTGTCAGTTCAAAAATTTCAACTTCACCACTCCAAAGCACTTCTCCACGAAAAACTTCTTCTACAAAGACAGATTTGCGCCAAATCGCGCCGCAATTGTGCAATTGCATTATAGCGACCTGCAACCGTGCCAGATAGTCTTGTTTATTCGCCACAGCGTTTAAGCAGTTCTTCGACCGTCCAATGACTCTTTTCAATGCCAGCAGCCATCGCCGGAGTCATTTTCAATGTGCCATGAGTCTTGACAAAATGGTAATACGTGAAATTCAGCGCGACCGCAGCTTGAAAGTTTTCAAACTTTTTTGCTGAAAGCATTCGTCAGGCGCGTCAGCGTTCGGCGGTGCATCCGCAGCGTGTGGTTCTGCTTATCAACATGGCTGGTGGCTACTATCAATATTCCCAATATTCAGGCACGGGAATTACTGTTTCAAATATAACTTCCCAGACCCCTTTCAGTTCTTTGACCATTGAAAATTGACCACCGCATTCAGTCCCTTTGTAGTACACGAAACTGGATAAGGTTAACCCCGGACTGGCAGAGGAAATGAAAATGCTATTTAACAGAACAATTTAGCATAACATTATCTTTCTTTCTCAAGGCCCAATCGCTCAAATTCTCTTTCAAGCATTACGCCACTCAATTTGTTAACTGACCTCTGCATTATTGTTCATCTAAATCATGGCGATTTTACCATAAATTGCCCTCCTATATGGATTGTAGCATATTCAAAAAGAAAATTGGAACAGTTAAGACATCTCGGTTAATTGGCTTCGCTCTAAATAGCAGTAAATTAAAAAACACCCTGAATAGGAAATAATTGGATTATAGTCATAGGTTTTAATTAACTCATAATATAAAATGTGCCTTCTTTGTCACTATAGGATTGACTTTTATCGTTGTTTCTAGTTATAATTATAAGACCCAGAAAAGGGAACTTAGTAAACAAATAATAAAATGAAAATGAAAGATATGACAAATATTGAAGAAATTAAGGACGAACCTATTGCTAAAACACCTACTCTTAATGAGGATAATTATCAACAGGTTCCAGATAGATTGGTAAATGATGTAGGCAACAAAATACTGAAGCCGCTGGATGTGCTCGTGTGGATGGTCTTTTCACACCACCAAAGGAAAAATAAGAATTCTTGGCCCAGCAACAAAACGATTGCGGCAATCCTTGCCGTTAAGGAAAGGACGGTTATTCGTTCAATAAACAGACTTAAGGCCGCTAAACATCTAATACGTTATGGAAAAACACGATACGGCACTAGGTTCACTACGCTGACTACTCGCGTACTGGATAATAAAATAAAGCAATCCCTTGACATCGCGGATACAGTAAACGCCAAGAAATCACCTCCAATCAAAGCACCAATAACTAATAGCCAATTGGAGATTTCCTCGTTGAAGGATTCAGCTCCCAACAGTGTTCCGTCGGCCAGAAGATTTAAGACCTTTGATGAATACTTAGCCTCCGGTGTTCCTGATAAAAATGACCTTGTGATGATAGAGGGAGACGATATTCCTTTTTAAAAGTGTGTGACCTATTTGTCCTAGAGGATATGGCACAAATGGCATTTTGACCCTGACACGGCTGACACATAAAATAAATAAAGAGAAGTATATGAAATGAAGTAAATCGTAATTAATTATTGGAGCTTCGCTCCAACGTTTTTCTTTTCGTCTTTTCTTTTTATTTAAAAACTATTCCTAAGCATCTTCAATTCAGAATCGGGGCCTGTGTTGTTGAAGAACATTTTCCTTTTAAAGTCCTGAAATAAATAACAATAATTTCGCCCGCGCCCAAACTGACAAAGTTGTCAATCTGGGATAATTGCCACCCCGTAAATATGAGGAAATATCCTTTGCCATCTGACAGTTAATCAGATTCCTAGGAGTCTAAAGAAGGCTCGTTGGCTGGTTATGGAATTGGTGAAGGGGCTTGAAGCACCAATAACATTCGTGTAAACGCCTGTAAGAGATTGCGCCGACTGTAGGGAGAATGACGGGTCATTCCATGTTAAAATGGAAGTGTTACCATTAAGTTTAATATTCAAAAGCGGAAGAGGAAGGCTGAAAGAAAATACTGTTCCGTTATTATTAGTGCCACCAAGCTCTGTTGTTCCATACAATGTGTTGCCGGATAGAATCAAACTACCGTGCGGATTTGCTCCATTGCCATAGACAATTGCTGTGGGTGACATAAAACTATAGAGATTGGTGAATCCTGTCCCATCAGTATTAAGTTTGAACACTGTCCCATAGCCATTGTTGCCACCTTGGTACGTCATTCCGTAAAGTACGTTACCGGACAAAAGCAATCCTGTATATGGATTGGCTCCATCACTGTTTGTGCCTGATACAAGCGCAGTGAAATTGTAAAGGTTAGTGTATCCTGTGGCATCAGTATTAACTCTGAACACGGTTCCGCAGTTTGTTGTGCCGCCGAGTCGCGTCGTCCCATACAAAGTGCTTCCAGATAAAACCAAAATTCCCTGTGGGTTAGCTCCATCATTGATGCTGCCAAAACTGTGCACATTTGTGTAAATTGTCCCGCTAGTGTTTACGCCGAATACGCATCCCGAATAGTAGCCAATTTCACCGCCTTCCACTGTTGTCCCGTAGAACCAATTGCTGGACAATATCAACCCATTCGGAGTGTAGCCATCCGCGCCACCACTAAAACTATAAAGCTGGGAATAGCCAGCCCCATTAGTGCTCACTTCAAAGATATTTCCCGCTTCTGAATATCCACCGTAGTAACTTGACCCATAAAGCACGTTGCCCTTTAAGACCACCTCATTTGCAGCCGCCGTGTCGTCACTTAGGCCAAAAACATACGCGTTGGTAAAACCAGTCCCGTCAGTGTTAATTTGGAATATTGCCCCTGCTCCCACAGTTGTACCTCCGGAAGTCGTCCCGTAAAGGGTGTTACCCGATAAAACCAAACCGGCGGTTGGATTATCTCCATCGCTATTCGTGCCCCACATTTGCGGGCCAAAACTGTGAAGGTTAGTAAACCCCGTCCCATCAGTGTTGACTTTGAAAACTGCACCACTACCCGCGGTGCCGCCGCTAAACGTTGTACCGTACAAGGTGTTACTCAATAAAGCCAAACCTGCAAATGGATTGGCTCCGTCACTATTTGTCCCTGATGAAATGACAGTAAAACTGTGGAGAATGTT
>JANWKE010000187.1 GCA_025451535.1 Verrucomicrobiia bacterium | reverse complement strand
GGTATGATGCGGCGGTCTTACTCGAACGCATGATGGCCGGCGGCAAGCCTCCGGCCAAACCCATCCACATCCCGCCCCGGGGCATTGTCACCCGGCGTTCCACCGAGGTCCTGGCTTTGGACGACCGCCAGTTGGCGGTCGGGTTGCGTTTCATTCGTGATCATGCCTTTGATCCCATCACCATCAATGAAGTGGCCAGGGTGACGGGCATGTGCCGGCGTGTTTTTGAACGACGATTCGCAGCGCAGATGGGACGGTCACCCAAGGCGGAGGTGTTGCGATTGCGGCTGGAAAGGGTCAAACAACTGTTGACCGACACCGATTGGAATCTGGCCCAGATCGCCGAAAGGACAGGCTTCAACTACGCCGAGTATCTCCATACCGTCTTCACGCAGAAAACGGGAATCACGCCGGGAGAATTTCGCAAGCAGGCAGAATTGTCCTCTCGCGGCCGGTTTCGCCTGGCGTAAATATATCATTTGTGCTTTTGCAGCGTGCGCAGGTCGAGGCCCGGAGGCCTGACGTAAGCCGAAACCCGCTCCACCAACGCATCAAAACCCAGAAAATATCCCGCCGACTTGGACGATTTCCCCGCGCACTCGAAACGCAAGGTGTGGGTTCCCGCCGCCAGTTTATGCATCCCCAGTTTTTCCGCAGTGGGAACAATGTCGGGGTCGTAAAAATCCAGCAGCGCAATTTGTTCGCCATCCAGCAGCACCCGATAAATCCCATAGTCGTAGGAATGCACCGTTTTGACGGTCAATTCGATGCTTTGATTGGTCGGACTCTCGAAAGAGACTTCCACCCACCCTTTGTCATTGTGCGGGTGAAACCAGAGTTGTTTGCCGTCGGTGACTCCATCCAAAGGTTGTATTTCAATCGGGTCGTCGGAATGTTTCGCCGTGGCCACGGCCGTGTAGCCTTTAAGTAAAATCCGGTCATGGAACGGCAATCGCTCCGGTCCGGGCGGCAATGGCGGATAAGGTTTATGCGGCCCGATTTGATACCAGAAAGCCACGCTGGACATCAGGTCGTCACGCTCGATGTAACCGGTTTCCTTGCCGTCGGGAAACTTCTGGTAGCCGCGATGTTGGATTTCCACGCGCAGCGATTTCTTGAAGGTAACCGGGTCGGGAATATGCCAGCGATACGCACTGCCCCGATCCCCTGGGTCATAACCTTCCCAGAGCGGTGTGCCGTAGAACGGACCGGACTGCTCGCGAAATCCCCAGCCATCGCAAAAATAATCTTCCGTTCCCGTGCCGCGCAAACCGGGTTCCGTCTCGCCATCAATAAAAAAGTAATCATTCCCCTCGCCAAACCAGCCCGGGGAAGTCAGATAAACGCTCAATACCGTGCCGACGTATTGTCCACGACCCTGGATATCGGCGATCAAATAATTCCGGCCCATCACGCACGGAAACTCCTGTCGATACATCGCGTGGAAGTTGGCGCTGTCGTCGGGCAGTGACTTCAATTTCTGCCAGTCGATGTAGTAGTAAAAGGCATCGCACGGTTTCTTGCCGTCATTGGTAACGACAATCCGTGCCGACTTTCGGAACGGCATCGGCCAATAGCAATTGCGGCCCCGGCCATCGGAGCTCACGCGAATGGGCAGCGAAGTGAACGGTTTGTCTACGCCCATGCCCATGCCAAAGAAGTCGCCGATCGGACATTCGACACTGGCATTGGTTTCGCCGTCCCAATAAATCCGCAACGTGAGCAACCGGGAATAATTCGGCTCCTGGTCGGCAATCGTGCACCAGAAATGGACGATTTCGCCGGGGCCTTTGAGTTCCGCCAGGGTCAAACTGCCTCCGGCCCTGATCCAGCGGCAATCCCCGTTTCCATTGCGCCAGTTGGGGTCGGTGGACGACGCGCGCATGGTTTTGAAATCCTTGAGCTTTTCGAGACCGGACAACGGATTGCCCGGGTCGAGCTGGGCGAAAACTGTGGTACCGGATAACATCAGGAGAATAATGAATGAATATATTCGATTCATGTGATTGCCAGTTGTTTTTTTGAAAATATGGGTGATTAAAGAGGAGATCTTTGCAACGGGTCCCAAAATCTGGAATTGATCAATGCTTTAACGGTTGCCGAAGCGGGGTCCACCGGCGGATTGATATTGGCGTCCTTGCGCGCCTCGGCATGGGCGTCCGCGAACACAACGTTGCCCATGCCCTGATGCCGGAACGTATCCACCCCTTGCAGACCGGTGTGGGAAGAATACGGCCACCAACAATCTGAACTCCAGCAATTCAACGCCGCGATGTTGCCGGAGGCCGGCATGCAGTCAGTAACCACGAGCGTCTGCGATGGATGGTGGATGGAGCTCCGCTTAAAATCGGGCGCGGTGTCAAAACGGATTCCCCCCACCAGCAAAGTCGTGGGCCCGAATGGATGCAGGCCAAGAAAATAATTGTTATAGCCATATCCGACAAAATGGGGGTCAAAATTCCAGGACCAGGTCACACCCCCGTCCGTTCGACGGCCTTTGAGGGCTGGGCAATGAAAGAGGTTGCTCTGCGACGAGTTATGCGCCGAGGCGAGCAGGACGGTGCCCCACCAATTGGTCATGGATATATTTACATTGTTATTATTGATGTCCTGATTTCGGTGTGCGGGAAAGACTTCATGGTGGCTGTCCGTGTAGAGCTGCATGTAAAATCCAATCTGCCTCAGGTTGTTGAGACAGGAGATCTGCTCCGCTTTGCTCCGGGCCTGCGAAAGCACCGGCAACAGCATGGCCGCCAGGATCGCGATGATGGCGATCACCACTAATAACTCGATCAGGGTAAACGCGGATTCAACCGGCGACAAACGGATGCCGATTCTGTTTTTCATAAACGCTGGTTTCCTGATTGGCGGGCCGACGGGTGCTCGTCGGCATTCTTTTCAGGTATAATTTCCACCGCTTGAATCATCGCCTCGTGGCTGGGGGTGGATTCGAATCGCAATTCAATAATGCCATTTTGTGGTTCGATATCTTTGAATTCACGGGCGTACGCGTGAAAGGTTCCCACTTTGTCCCGCACATTTAAATTATCAATCACGGTTTTGCCATTGATCAGCACCGTGGTGGGACGCGAAACCGTTGCCCAATTTGTTCCTTCGCGCTCGACCCACGGCGTTTCGGGTGTGTCCGCCCAGTGCAAACGTACCGTATAATTGCCCGGGGCCACCGTCAGGTTCGCCCAGAATTCCGGGGCATGAATTCCGTATCGGTAAATTTCTTCGTCATGAGTTCCGCCGATGTACATACTGCGCCGGTTACGCCACCAACATTGCGCAACGGTATCCACGTCTGCTCCCACCCGGGCGACGAACTCGGTGCCGGGCCGCCAGGCGTTCCCCCTGGCATCAATATAATCGTGCCGCCCGGTGTAACCAAAGATCAGCCGCTGCGGGGCGGCCGGGCCACCGCCCGAGCCGAAACCGGCGTCGCCGGTCGCGGCGGAAAATTGGGCGGACTCGATTCCGATTTGTGCACCACGCGCCAAGGGATTTTTCTCGCCACGCACGACCACCTTCAGTTCGTGCAGGCCATTGGTCAGACCACTCTTGATAAAAACCGGCTGTTCCTGTCGCACGGCAGGATTCCAACACTCGATGAGCGTTGGCTGTTTCATGCCATCGAGAAAGGCATCAGCCCAGCCACCCTCGGGGCCGACCACTCCCAACAATCGCACTTGATTGCCGGTAAATCGGAAAGTCATCGTCGCGCCTGATTGATCTGCAGATTGAAATGAGCCTCGCGGTGCGGCGCTGTCTTTCACCGCAGTCCATGCGCCGTTAAACGCAAATGCGCCGTCATCAGCATCAGCAACTTGTTGCGGATCACTGTCTCCGGTCACTTCGATTTTCCGGCGACCATCGTGCCGCACGGCAACGATCCAATCACCGTTTGTCAAGGGAGCCAGGGTGTAACCGCTGGCATCCAAAGCAGCACGTTTTTTAAGCCGCCGGCCATCAGCTCGAATTGATTCCGGGCAAAAAGCCAGTCGCATGACTTCCTGCACGCCCGGCGGTGCGTCGAAAGTGGTGTAGGTGATCCTGCCCTTCCCGTAGAGGACTTTCTGTACGACCGTCGAGGAACGGACAATATGGTTTTCCCGGTTCGGAGCGAAATCTTTAGGAAGCCAGGCAATGGCTTCCATGACCTGACACAACGGCCATGGGTGAGACAGATTCGCCCAGTCAGTGGTGGCAACTTGATCGCCAAACAATCCGTCTTTGACGATGCCATTGGGCAGGCTGTCGTACGTTGCCATGATCATCATCCGCCGCCCGGTTTCAACCGCCCATGGATTGTGCGCCAACGCGCCGTAGTGAAGTAGCGTCGGGCCGGCCGTGTACTGGTTGTAAGAAAGCGACGTGCCGCAGCAAACCGAGGACTCGGGAAACGCCCACGCGCCGCTGTACACGTCACCGTACGAATCCGGGGCGGCGCAATTGCGATTCCAGAGCAGTGAAAGCATGTTCCGCACATCGTTTTGCCAGTTGGGATGGGCCTGGGGATGTTTCAGGAAATGGTCGGCACACATCGCCACCATGCCGCACATCATTGGATTATCCCAATCCCAATACGTTCGCCCCCACGTGTCATCCACCCACCAGGCGGGCAACATCCGTTCGTTCAAAAAACGTTTCCCCGCGTCACTGGCCTTCAGGATTGCGTCGTTTTTGCCGGAATAACCCGTCTGGATCAGGTCATCCAGAAAATCAACAATGATGGAGGTGGTGCCGGTGAGGACGTCAGACCAACCGACCACCGACGGATCCACATAACGATTCCACGGGGAAACTTCCGGATCGTTGAACTGACATTTGGCGGCAAACACGTCACCCCAGTGTTGCGCCATTTGCAGATAACGGGGATTTCCGGTCAGTTTATAGGCGCGAAGCACTTCAATGCCCACAATGGCGCACAGATCCAGCTGGTTTCGACCCGTCGGATCGCATTTGCCGTACGCTTTTCCCCGTGTCGGGGTACTGATGGGAAACTGAGGCCAGGCGGCATCTTTACTGGTCAATCCATAATCCAGGATGTAATCCACGGTCCGCGGGATATAGACAAACGCAACGGGATCTCCGCTGTATTGGTAGTACGCGGTAAGGCCTTTTATAATGCTCCACGCGCGTTGCGCCAAATCACCACACATCCAGTCGCTGGTCGGAGCCATTAAAATGGTACCGTCGGGCCTGGTGCTCCAGTGGGAACTGTAAACAAAATCCGGTGCGGCCATCACCGCCTGCGGCTTGTCCACCCACGGATATCGCTTATAGACGTCCACCGCAATATGCAACCGCTCATCCAACTGGCCGTTTAACCCGTGATACCAGGGTGCGATGACCCCATACGAATCCAACTCCGTGGAATGGGCGTAATAGGCAGGAAGATTCGTGGCTGCCCGGGCATCGATACCAATCGCAACCACCGCAAGTAACCACCATACTTTTCTAAGCGATGGAAACCGAATCTCTATATTGTTTCGCTGACAGTGGCACGGTGCGCTTTGACAACCCTTTCCACCCGTAAATTTTGTCATACATACCATCACTGTTTAAACGGGGGGCGAATTGAATCGCCCCCCCGTTCTTCAAAAACATTATTGTCCGAGTAAACGGAAGAACCGCGTTCCTGAACCCACTGGCAGCGTCACAGTCTGCGCGCTCCCATTTTGCACCGGCAAGTTGGTAACGCTGGTCCACGCGGACGGCGCCAGGCTGGGCGTGGACTGAAGCTGGTAAGCAGCCTGCACCTCGGGCCAACTCAGGACAACGTTCCCCGCCCCGCTGCTGATGGACAATTGGGGCGGAGGCTGCGTGATGAAGGCGCTGAAATTGCCGGCCATGACAGTTTGAATCTGGGCTTGCGACAATGCGACGTTGAATACTGCCTCATCGTCCAGCATGCCGTTCCAGGTGCGAGTACCGTCCTGTGCCAGCTCAGTACCAATCAGGATTCCGTCCTGGAATCCGATGTATCCGCCCAGCGGGGCATTCGCAATCAGGGAGGCAACGCCGCCGTTGGGTCCCTGGTTTCCATTCCGGTAAACGGTAATATTGGTTCCATCATAAACCACCGCCCAATGCACCCATTGATCCAGAAGCGGAGCGACGCTGGAACCGATGCCCCAGCCAAGCTGCCACGCACCATTGGCGCGGGCCCAAGTGTAAATTTCGTCGTCATTGGCTGCTCCTGACTCCAATTGGAATGCCGTGCCATCGTCAATGACCATGAACCGTCCATAGCTCGCTACAAAATTGCCCGTGCCGTCGGATTTCTCATAAGCCCAGGCGGTGATGGTCCAGGGACTGCTGGCCGTCTGGCCGATCAGCAATGTACCGCTGCTGGGAATAACGACAAAGGCATGGTCCGTGCCGTTATTGGTGAAATAGAGAGAGTCACCAAAGCCCGCCTGGCCTGCTGTCCATGCCGGGACATCGCCATTTTCACCTGTGAGAAACCCATTGTTCCCCAAGCCGGATGAATCGGGGACATTGGTTCCGTTGCCTTGATTAAATCGCCAAAGCCCGACCAAGGGTTGATAGCGGAATACGGTGAGTGTCACCGGCGCGTTCGTTGCGCTGCCCACGGAATTGCTGACCACCACCGAATAAGTCCCCGTCTGGTTCAACTGAATATTGGACAGGACTAATGCCGCGTTTGTGGCCGTCGGATTGCTGACACTCGACAGTTTGTTGGTCCCGTTAAAATACCATTGATATTGAAAGGGCGCCTGTCCGGCGACACCGACACTTAAAGTGACGCTGGAACCTTGCAACACGGTCTGGCTCTGTGGCCCACTGACGAAATTAACCGGGCCGCCGATGAACGAGGAAAAATCACCCGTCATCACGGTGTCGACTTGGGATTGCGTCAAGGCGCCGTCAAATACGGCCACATCGTCCAGCATTCCGTTCCAATTGGCGAGAGCCGGCCCTCCATCCAGTTCCGAACCAATTAAAATGGCTCCCGTGTAATTGGGAAGCCCCAGTGACGCCGTCACGGGACTGGAAGCTACCCCGCCGTTGACACCCTGATTGCCGTTGCGGTAGATGGTAATGTTGGTGCCATCATAAACCACCGCCCAATGCACCCATTGATCCAGGAGCGGGGCGACGCTGGAGCCGATACCCCAGGGAATCTGCCATGATGCGTTCAGCGCGCTCCAGGTATACAATTCCGAATCCCCCACCGCCCCGGATTCCAATTGGAATATTAATCCATCATCCATCGTCAGCATCCGCCCATAAGTGGAAACGAAATTGCCGGTGCCATTTGAATCTTCAAACGCCCAACACGTAAAGCTCCACGCGTTGGTCGCCGTTTGGCCGACCATCAGCGAGCTGGCGCCCGGTATGTTCACATAGGCATGGTCGTTGCCATTGTTTGTAAAACTCAAGGCACCGCCAAAGCCGGCTTGGCCCGCGACCCAGGCTGGATCATTTCCATTCTCGCCGGTCAATGTCCCGGCGTTTCCCAGTCCCGACGAATCGGAGGCGGTGGTGCCACTGCCTTCGTTGAACCGCCAGAGGCCAACAACCGAAGGGGCCGCCATGGCTTCTTGCACGTACGGGAGCGGGAGGACCGTGGCGCAAGCGACTACAATCATCGTCAACAAGGGTGCGAAGTCTGTTTTCATAGACTGAGTGGTTTGGATGTTTCGAGTGGTTTAAACGTGATTGTACCCTACTAACTGAAAACTGCCATGTCATTGAGGGTTCACGCATTTTATTTATGGTTTTACGACTTCCCCAAAGCAAACGTCCGGATCTTAAAAAGTCCATATTTGCGCATAAAATCCGAGACAAACCGCCCGACCATCGATTTTATTTTATTATTAAATGGTATTATTTTAAGGTTTTTAGTGGGACACGGGGAAATATCATTTAATGGCATCTTGCCTGAAACAAGGCGGAACATCCAGACAACTCACCTTCGCATGGTCCGGCCGGGATCGGGATCTTCGCAATCGGTGCCGGCAGCCCGGTCACGGCGGATCACACAAAGCAAGGATTGATGCCGGGTTGCGCCCCAGACGACAGGAACGGCATCAAAACGTTTGCCATCGCGCGGTTGTCCGTCTATTTTCCTGCCTGATTTAGTCTGCTGTGGATTCACGGGTTAGACCATTGTTTGTGACCACCACCATGTCGTGTTTATGCCTGCTGTTGGCGTTTCTGATTGTCTCAGGAACAACCGCCGCGGCTGGTTATAAAGAGATCGTCATCCCGGCTTCCTGCCCTCCGGCGATTCACTCGGCGGCCCGGATCCTCGCGCAAAAGCTCGCGCTGCCGGACGCTGCCATTCAATCCGTCCCGGAGCCCGGCGCACCCGCTCCGGGTCAAATTGTGCTGACGGACTCAGCCCCACCGGCGGAGGCGGCACTGCTGGGTTCGACGCCCAAAAAAATCAAGCATGATGGTTATGCCGTTATTTTCAAAACCGGTGGGGCGCTGGTTTATGGCGCCCGACCTCGTTCGCTGCTCTTTGCGGCCGGGGATGTGAACCTGTGGAAAAATCGGGGATCCGGCACGTACGTGCGTGATCCGACGTTTGCCGTCCGAGCCGCAGCCTACAACGGCCATGAATCGTTGGCGGAATATGTGGCCACCATGGGTGTCAATATTATCATCGGAAAACAGGCGGACGCGAATCCGGTCACTTTCAAAGATACGTTGCCGGAGGTTTACGCCGGATTGAGCAAAGACGACCAGCAACAACTGGACTGGCAAAGCGAGCGCGTTGAACAGAACGCCGCAGAATTCGCCAGGGAATGCCACGACGCCGACGTATCCTACTATCCCATTTTGTACGGCAATGACTTTCATCTCTGGTCCCCTATTCTTTATCAGGCAGTCCTGAAGGCGTATCCCTCGGCGCAGGGCACGCCGGCTTTACACTCCTGGGAAAAGGCCACGCTATGCCCGTCCGACCCGATGACCTGGAAAGTTATTGACGCCTATGTGAAGGAATTCGCCGGGAAAATGCATGGGGACGGCCTGTGCATCACGTTTTGGGACCACTACGGTCTTTATTGCCAGGATGACCGTTGCGTGAAGGACGGTCTGAACCGGTTTCCCAACGAGCTTCAGGAGTGCGTTAAACACTATCACGACGTTCTGGCCGCCTTGGGGAAAAAGATGATCGTGCGCACGTGGTCGTCGGGGGTACCGCATTGGTATGGTGACGAATGGGTCCACGCTCCGGGGAACGGCGGTTTCAGCGGCGAGGAAACGAACGTTTGGGAGCGGGTGATTCATGAATTGCCCCCGGAGATCATGCTCCAAACGAAAGTCTATGATTCCGATTGTCAGCCCGACCCGCCGTTTTCAGAGCTTCTGGGTCACGCGCACCCGCATCCGGAAATTGCCGAGTATCAGATTACCGGCCAGACCACCGGACGTTTTTATTTCCCCGACGCGGATGTGGATTACCTTGCCCGGACGATGACGGAAAGTTGCGCGCGCGTGGGCCCGGACGGCGGCGTGGCGGTTTTCCCCGGAGGCACCGAGCAATCCAATTATTCCGTTCTGAACGACATTTTGAACAGCATCAACCTGTACACCTGGCGCCAGCTCTCCTGGCAGGCGGACGCCAGCGTGAACCGTATCTGGGCGGATTGGGCGGTGCCCATCTACGGAGAGAGAGCCGCCCCCTTCATCATCAAGGCCCTCGGTCTCTCCGAAGACGTGATCAACAAGGCGTTCTCGCCGCTCGGCATGGGGACCGACACCAATTCGGGATTTCCCGACAGCATTCAGCGCCGGGAAACCCTGCTGAAATACACCAACCGCTACTTTCTGCCTGAATATGCACCGTATCTCGAACCTACGCGGGAAAACATTCAGCAGGTCGTCACCCAAAACAAAGAATGCCTGGACGAGATTGACGAAATGTTCCGGCAATTGGCCCTGGCCAAACCCTACCTGACGCCGGCCCAGGCCGGTGAATTGACCACACGCTTCACGTGGCTCAAGCAATTCGCGATCGTCAATGGCGCGCTCAACGAAAGTCTCTGGCGTTACCGCTACCTCCGTTACCAGGCCGCGATGCTGACGACCGATCCCGAACAGATGAAGTATCTGGCGCAAGCTTACGACACGGTGAAAGTCCATTCGCAGCTGCTGTTCCAATACGACGCCGGCCAAAAATTCAGTTGCTACGATGTGCCTGTGAATGAACTCGAGCGGAAGCCTTCATTGGGTAACCCCATGCCACTCATGCGGCAGTTGTATCAGGATTCCGAAGCGTCTGTGGAAGGCATCGTCGGCCCGGATTACCTGCCCCCGGCCTGGATCCGTTGACCAACACCGGTTTCAGCCTGCCCTCCGGGCTCTTTTCCGCAACCGTGTTTTTATCCGGCCTATCACCAATTTATCATCAGCCGCTGTACTTGACCTTGGTTGACAAATTACCGCTAATCACCAAATGAACCTCACCGAGAGATTGGGTTTTTTGTCCGCCCTGTGCGGAATGCTTCTCGTTGAAACCACTATTTCGAGCCACGCCGACGAACTCTCCTGGCCGGCGATCACTTCCCAAAGCCGGCCCTGGGTCTGGTGGTGGTGGCCCGGCAGCGCAGTGGACCCGACGAACATCACGCGCCAATTGAAGCTGTTCCAGCAGGCCGGCCTGGGCGGCGTTCAAGTCACACCCATCTACGGCGCGAAAGGCTGGGAATCCCACTACCTGCCATACCTCGGCCCGGAGTGGATGCAAATGATGAACGATACAGCCGGGGAAACACGCCGGTTGGGTCTGGGCATGGACATGACCCTCGGCACGGGCTGGTGTTTCGGCGGGCCAACCGTGAGTAACCAGGATGCCAACGCCAGCGTCGTGGTAAAAACCTTGAGTGTAGCCGGCGGCGGAAAACTGGAGGAAAAATTCAACCGCGTTTCAACCCAGGCACTGATGGCATATTCAACAGATGGCCAGTCCGTTGATCTGACGCGTACAATTTCCGACGAGGGCGAAGTAAATTGGATTGCACCCGCCGGAACCTGGACGGTTTATGCCATTTCACAACGGCCGTCCGGCCAAAAAGTCAAGCGCGCCGCGCCCGGCGGAGCCGGCTGGATGCTGAATCCGCTTTACCCGGAGGCGATGCGCGACTGGCTGCGCTGGTTCGACCAGGCCTTTGCCGATTACTACGGCTCCAAACCCCAGGCGGTTTTTCAGGATTCCTACGAATATCGCACCGATTGGTCGCCGGATTTTCTCGCACAGTTTGAAAAGCTTCGTGGCTACAAATTGCAGTCCGAATTGCCCGCGCTCTTCAGCAACGAACAGGACGACCGCGCTGCACGCGTGAAATACGACTACCGCCGCACGGTGTCGGACATTATGGCGGAGCAATCGGAACCCATCTGGATAGACTGGTCGCACCGGCACGGCTTTCAGACCATTTACCAGGCGCACGGCACACCCGGCAACTGGCTCGATCTGTACGGCGACGCCGATATTCCCGAAACCGAAATGTTCCACAACGATCGCAGCATCTTGATATCCAAATTCGCGTCCTCCGCCACGCACACCCAGGGCCGCCAACTGACTGGCGCCGAGACCGGCACCTGGCTGGCGGAACATTTCACCGAAACGCTCGCCGGACTTAAATATCTCGCCGACGATATGTTCCTCTCCGGCGTAAATCATATTTATTACCACGGCTGTTGTTATTCGCCGGAGTCGGCGCCGTGGCCGGGCTGGGTTTTCTATGCCGCCACGGAAATGAACCCGCGCAATTCCATCTGGCATGACGTGCCGGCACTCAATACCTATGTCGCCCGCTGCCAGTCCGTTCTCCAATCGGGCAAGCCGGACAACGACGTTCTGCTCTACTGGCCGATCGCCGATTTCTGGAGTAATCCGTCGGGTCGGTTGCAGCCGATGAGCGTCAGCCAGACGGATTGGTTTGAAGACCAGCCCATCGGCAAAACGGCGCACGAACTGCTGAACCACGGCTACGCCTTCGACTACATTTCCGATGCGCAATTACTGAAAGCAAAAGTTGCGAACGGAAAAATCCGGATGCCCGGCGGCGATTACCAGGTCGTCGTTGTGCCGGAATGCAAATATATGCCGTTGGAGACGTTTAAACAACTGCTCGCGCTGGCGGAAAAAGGCGCGACGGTAATTTTTTACAACGAATTACCGACGGATGTTTCAGGTCTGAATAATCTGGAAAATCAACGCGCCGCATTCGCAAATTTGAAATCCAAACTGTCATTCAAGATTAAAACGAGGCTTGTTCGCGGAATAAATCAAACCGCCAAGTTGGGCTTGGGGCAAATTGAATGCGACAATGAATTGTGGTTTCCCTTCGGCGAAACGATGGTTTATTCGGGACTGTCATTTATCCGCCGCTCATTTGACGACGGCTGGAATTATTTCATCGCCAATCGCGGCGAAACTAATTTTGACGGCTGGATAACGCTCGGCCGCGCCGCCAGGTCCGTCATCATCCTTGACCCGATGACCGGCCATTCCGGCGTAGCGGCGTCTCGGCAGAACGCCGCAAACTCAATGGAAGTTCACCTGCAACTCGCCGCCGGGGAATCCGTAATTCTTCGCGCCTTCGCCAGTAAAAAAGTCGAAGGCCCGGCATGGACTTACCGGCGGACCAACGGCCAGCCGGTGGAAATCACCGGCGAATGGTCAGTGAAATTCGTCCAAGGAGGACCGACATTGCCGGCGGATTACCGAACGACGAAACTCGCCTCGTGGACGACGTTCCCGGACACCAACACGCAGGCCTTTGCCGGTTCGGCGGATTACTCGCTTACATTCGACGCACCATCGGGTGGTAACGAGACATACTTGCTTGATTTGGGTTCAGTCTGCCAGAGCGCGCGAGTAAAGTTGAATGGCAGGGATTACGGCACGTTCATCACACCGCCCTTCCGCGTCGTCGTGGACAATTTAAAACCGAAGGACAATAAACTCGAGGTTGAAGCCACGAATGTGTCAGCCAACCGCATCCGTGACCTGGACCGGCATCATGTGCGCTGGAAATACTTTAACGACATCAATTTTGTAAACGTCGACTACCGTCCGTTCGATGCCTCCAACTGGCCATTGACCGATTCCGGTCTACTGGGCCCGGTGACACTGACACCGATAGAACCCGGCCCAACCCCCGAATCGGCAAATTGACTGTGGCTTAATTTCCCAACGGCTTGACCGTCGAATACCCGGGGCTGGCCGGCATGTAGAACGTGGCCACCGGATCGGGATGCGCCGGATCAAATCTCTTGAAATCATCCACGATATATTTTGCGAGTGGCAAGTGGTCCTGTTTGATGCCTGCGACGATGCATTGGGCCAGTTCATAGCTGCCGTAGTTGTCCTGGTGCGTACCGTCCACGAACGCTTTATCCAAGTTCGTACCGAGCGCCCGGTATAAAACCAAGCTCATTTGGTTGAGATCAATCAGCGGACAATGTTCCTCCCTGGCCACTTCGCGCATGGCCTCCGGATAGCCTTCCAGCGTGGGATGCGCAACGCCGGCTTTGCGTTCCATGGAAGTGACCAGTACCGGTATGCCGCCCCTGGCGCGCGTCCCGGCGATGACCTTTTTGAAGTCCACCTTGTACTGCTCCAGCGCGTCCGGCCGCTTGTTCTTCATGTCGTTGTGTCCGAATTGGATGAACAAATAGTCGCCCGGTTTCATCAAGCTGAACACCTTCTCGAACCGATTCCGGCTTAGCGAATCTGCAATGGTTTCACCGGACTCGGCATGGTTGGCGACGGCAATGTCCGGTTTAAAAAAGGCCGGGAGCATCTGGCCCCAGCTGTTCCACGGCTCGACGGGCTGATCGCACACGGTGGAATCGCCCAGAAGGAAGACCGTTGGCACGTCCACTTTGACAACGGTCAGCGAACGGAGGCAGGGCCGTGTGTCATTAAATTCCAGGGTCAGCTTGTCATCCCAATCCCACTGCTCGCTGGTCTTTTCCCTCGGCTTCAACCGGACTTCGCCGTCCCCGGCGATTTCCGGCGTGCGCACGTTCACGATGAACGAGCGGGTCACAAATTTGCCGGGCGGGGTCTGGATGTGATACAGCATCAGCCGCCGCAACTCGGTCTTGATGGTTGTGCTGGATGCATCCGTTGGATCGCCCAGGGTAATGGTAACCCGATAATTGCCTTCCGGCAGCTTGATGGAAAAATAGAAAGGGTTCGTGCTGGTGATACAACCGCCGGACGCGGTGACCCTGGCACCCGGCTCCAACCCGTAACCAGCCGTGTTGGAATAGAAATTCGTCGGCCAGACCGAAATAACGCCGGGCGCTGCCGCCGCGCCAAAAGCGAATTTGAAATCAGTTCTTTCCTCCGCGCCGACACGGGTCACGCACATCAACGCAACCGCGCAACCGGACACCGCAGCGATGGGGCAAAGCAACAGGCGAATCATTGCGATTGCAGCCGGTAGAACGTTTGCGGCCAGGCCGGATTAACGGAATTGGTGATAGTGAAGTTTCCACTGCCATCGAATTGGTTGGTGGCCACCAATGTCCATTGCGACACCGGCAATGCGAGATTCGTCGTGGCCAGAACATGATAAGTTGCGGTGGGGAATCCTCCAGTACCGTTGAGAATGAAGCTGCCGCTGTTGAGGGTGATCTTCGCTATGGTTGGCGGAGGCAGGGTTCCGGGGGTGGCATTGGCTTCGGGTGAATTACCGCTGTTGGCCGCTGAGCCGGTAGCGTTGACCACGTAATAGTAAGTGGTGCCATTGACGAGACCGGTGTCCAGGTAGTTGGTGTTGGTGATACCTGAAACCACGGTGGTGGTTTCATTGCCGCTGCTGGTTCCGCGCTTGACCACATAGCCTGTGGCGCCGGCTGAAGCGGGCCAGACCAGGAAAATTTCCGAGTTGCCGGCAAAAGCCGTCAGGCTGGCCGGGGCCGCCGGTTTTGTCGTTGTCAGGCCGCCGGACCCAATGCCGCCGGCGTTTACCGGTGTGATCCGGTAGTAGTAGGTCAAATTCGTGTTGAGTCCAAAATCGGTGTAATTCGTCTCCGTGACACTGTTCAGGAGAACGTAAGTCCCGTTGAGACTCGTTGATCGCTGAACGACGTAGCCGACGGCCCCGGAAACAGCGGACCAACCGAGCGTAATATTCGTCACCGACGACGGCGTGGCCGTCAATGAGCCGGGCGCGCCCGCCGGCGGCGCGGGCAACGGCACGGCCACGGCGGGACTCGAATTGCCGCTCGTGCCGCCGGCGCCGGTTGCGGTGACGAAATAGCTGTAAATACTGCCATCGGTCGGCGACGCGTCGGTGAAGGTCGTGCCGGTCACGTTGTTGGCCAATATAATGGTCCCCAATACATTGGAAACACCGCCGCCATTATCGAACAACGTGGAACGATAGACGGTGTAAAAATTCGCGGCGGATGAGGTGTTCCAATTAAGTGTCACGTTTTGGTGGCTGGCGCTGGCGACCGTCAGACCGGTTGGCGCGGTGGGCGGGTTGGTGGAAATACCTGCGTCCGGCGTCACGCCGGAGCTTTCCGGGGAATCGGCACTGACACCAACGGGATTAACCGATTGAACGACGTAGTAATAAGTCGTGCCATTCACAGCGCCGGTGTCGACGAACGTCGCGTTGTTCCAGCCGCTGCCGCAGATCGGGCCGGTGACGCCGTTGGTGACAGGAACGTAGCCGCTGCCGGATGTGGTCGTGCGCAGGACATTGTAACCCGTCGCGCCCGGCGTCACCGGCCAGCAAATCAAGTTGCAGTCATTCCCGGCATAGGCGGTGACGCCGGCGGGCGGCGGCGGCACATAGCCGGTGAGTTCCAGCCGGATGTAATCATACATGGCGTGGTCGGCGAAATAACCGTTGCCGTTGACCTTGCCGGTCTGGCGCATGTCGATGAGAATTGTGTTCTGTCCTTGATGGAGCAGGCTGGCGGAAAAATTGATCCGGTTATCGCTGAAGAGCCCGTGAACGCCCTCGCGGATGGTTGTGTCGCTTTCATTCGCGGAGCTTTGATACGCGGGATTGTAGCCGGAGCTGCCGGCGATCTGCGTGCCGTTGACCGCCACCTCAATCGCTCCCTGGTAATCCGAGGACAACGCCATATAAAAGGACGCCGTTCCACCCGGGGCCGAAGCCAGGTTGAAAGTAATGGTCGAACTGGAGTCGTTGTAGATTCCACGACTGTCCACCACGCACGGCTGGCTGAAATTCCAGTCGGTGGTCCAACGGCTCTGGCCGACGACGTAATTCGGTCCGGCGGGAAAGTCGAACGGGTACTCCAGCCATTTGCTCCAAATCGGGCTGGGATAGGCCGGGCTCGGCCCGAGGTCGCCCACCCACCAGTCTTCACCATGCCGGAATTTGTCGCCCGTCCGGTCCGGCTGGCCGATTTCAAAAACCGACGGCCCGACCCGCGTGGGCGTCCAGGTAATCGTACCGAGGTTATTGGTTGCGCCCGCCATCACCGTGACACTGAACGGCGACGCGGGGATGTCCAACTCGTTCGGCGCGCTGCCGCCGGTTTGGGCTTGCGACTGGAAGGTGCCCGCCGCGCCCGGCCCGAAGGCATACAGCGTATAGTTGGCGCCGACCTTCACGTTGGGAATGGTGAAATTGCCGTTCGTGTCGGTCTCGACCCAAAACTGGTAAGGCTTCATCCATTTCTGAAAATCATAGTCGGCGCTGCTGGTGGACGGCTGCTGCACGACGCCAACCCAGAGTCCGGCGGCGGAAGCGTTGGGATTGTAACTGTCGTTGATGGCCATCTGGCCGGTGACGGTGCCCCGGCCGGAGGCCGGAGTGTAATTCGCGTTCGTGAACCAGGCATACGGCCACGCAGTGGCTTCGGCGGCGGCCTGCGCCAGCGCGTCACTGTAAAGCGCCTGCGCCGCCTGGTTGGTGTCGGTGACGGTGTTGGCAATGTTGTTGCAGTAAATGAAATAAGGGCCATAGACCTTGGTCCAGACTTCGCCGGCGGCGAACGAGCCGTCGGTGCCGCCGCCATAATGGCTGCCGTTGAGCATGTTGAGAATCGTGGTGCCGATGTGTTCCATCAACTCGCGTTTCATCGGCCCGCCGTTGTAGTACTCCGGGCTGGCGGTGATATTCCAGAGGCCGACATTGCTGCCCCCGGCGCCCACGCTGCTCCAACCCCAGGCACGCTGCCGGCCCAGGTCGGCGCTGTATTTGTATTTGTCTTCGTACCGCCCGGAGTAAATGCCGTTGGTCCACAGCGAAACCTCCTTGGGCGCGCCCAGCACGCCAATGGCCGAGGTTCCGGGCTGGACCTCCATCAGCCGGTTGCGCGTGGCGTCCACGCTCATCCAGTTGAACTGGGCGCCGGCATATATGTTGTCGCGGCACTCGCCCATGGAAAACGTGCCGTCGGTACTGCGATGACTCCAGATGGGCGTCACGTAAAACCCGGTCGAGCCGCGCAGCATTGAATAATGGACCTCCAGCTCATCGTTGGACACGGTCGTCGAAGTCAGTGCAATTTCGGCGTAATTGCCGCCATTGTTCGCCGGATCGGCGACCGTCCAGTTGGTGAAGGCCAGCCCTTCATTATTGCTGTTCTCCCAATAGAACTTCCCCCCGCTATACCCATTGGCGAGCAATTGATTGGTCACTGTGCCGGCGCCGTTGTTGTAAGTGTAATAGATCTGGTGAATCGAGGCGTCGGCTTTGGTGATAACGATGGACACCGTCCCGTTGGCGAGGGTCACGGTGCTGCCGTTGTCCGTGAGCGTCACATTGGGACCGTTGGTGCCGCCGCCGGGAACGTTGGCGAAAACCGGGAGTGCACAAAGGCACCCCAGAGCAGTCATCAACCTCTGAATCAGCAGTTTCATGGAGCCGGGGACAGCTCAGGGCTGGTTACGCATCACTTTGCCAATGATACAACTTCCACCTAGTTCGGGCATGTCACCATTTCTGATTAGCCCATCAGTGTTCAATTACCGTTGGTTTGCAGGAAGTTTTCTATCTGGTCATAGATCAACATGGAATTTGCGGTTTCAGCGGTAGTCAGCACCGTGGTAATCGCATTGAAATAAAGAGCATTAAATTGGACCATTCTGGCTGATCCGTCGGTAAACAAAGTGTCCAGACCTTTGTCGGGCCAGTGCGGCCAATTCGCTGAATTAAACGGCACCCCGGGCGTGCCGCCGGGCGTGCCGCCGGGTGCTAGGTTTGCGGCGGCGGGTTGGGCCAGATAATCGAAGGCAAATACGTCCCGGTGTCGGATATCCCGGGTTTTCTGGTACTTTCGGAGAATATTGTCACCCCCGGCACTATAACCGGCCGCATTGGCCAGCCGCGGGTTGAACATGAAGCTGGAACGGATGGCGCCATTGGAATGTGTCGCCATGAATTGCGGGTTGGAATAATACTTCGGGCTCAAGGGATAGTCAGGCGAACCCGGGGAGCTGATGTTCGCAAACGCCGGACAAAAGAACGCCATTCCGTTGGGGATCATGCCATTGGCATATAAATAGCCCAAATTCTGATCCTCGAAACCCAACTGCGTACTTGTGCTCTGCTGCACGGATTGCGGCATGAGGACGCCATCGGCCCAGGAATCGGCCACATAAATGTAACGGGTATAATGGATCCCTGCGATATGATTAACACTGCCGGCCGCGTAATTGTTCCGGCTGCCAACTGAGGTAACGGGAAACTCATCTTCATTGTCGATCACGTAAACAAAAGCACCGACGCCGATTTCATGTAAATTGTTCAAGCAACTAATCATCCAGGCCCGGCGCTTGGCTGCCGCCAACGCCGGCAGGAGGATGGCCGCCAGGATGGCGATAATGGCGATGACCACCAGGAGTTCAATCAAGGTGAAGCCCGGTTTCTTCAAACCGGTTTTACATTTTCGACAATCGCTTCTTCTCATAATTTCAATCCGGCCGCAAAATCGGGCGGCCATATCTTTTCCCCCGCCCGATCCACGCCGGGCGGCGGTCAAACCACCCGGCGATTAAATTTTCCAGCAACCATCTCCATCGCGTGGTGCTTACTGCAAAAGGATGAAGAACTCGCGTGGCACCGCGCGATTGACGATGTTGGTCGACAAGTTGAGATTGCCGTTGACGTCAAACGTGTTGGTCAACACCGGCACCCAGTTGGTCAGCGGCGTCGCCAGGTTCGTGCTCTCCAGCAACACAAAGGTCCCGTTGACTGCGCCGTTCGTGGCTGTGAGGTTCAACGTCGTCCCGTTCAGTCCAATACTCGTGATGTCCGGCGTGGGCGGGACAGGCTTCGGCGCGACCATGGTGATCGAACCGTTCACGTTCAGGTTGTTGATCCAGGAATTGGTGCCCGTCAGCGCCGGCAGCGTGACCGAGGCAAAGTTCACCGGATGGTTGAACAACTGGAACGTGGCGGCCTGTTCCGGACCCAGGTTCGTTACTGCGAGCGTCGCGCTCGGATCAATCGTGAAACCTGGCGCCATCAACTCGCTGCAGTTGGGTGTCGTCGAGGCATTCACACTCATCGTCACCGCTCCCGCCAGTTCGGCGTTGCCGGTGACGGTGAAGTTGCCCACCGGCAGACCGACACTAAAGGTGGAGCCGGCGTCGGCGAGCAGGATGCCGCGTAATGTTCCGATTCCGTCCAGGGTCTGGCCGGAAACCACCTCGAAGAGGCTGTTCGTCACCGGGAATTGGTTGGTGATGGTATTGCCATTCCCGTCCGTGGTTATTTGATTGGTGATATAGCCCATGTCGGAGGCGTCCAGCACCGCCGTGGCTCCCGCCAGCGTCACCGGCGTGGAATTGGTCAGCTCCGACGGCACTGCCAGCGCCAGAACGCCGTTGCTGACGGTGGTGGAACCGATGTAGACGAGCATGTTGGTCCCAAAACCAATGTTGGTGACGAAGAACAATCCCACCTGCGTGACATTGGTGACGAACTGGCCGCCGCCGTCCAACATGAGCGTGCCTGTGCCGGTTTTGATGACGTTATTGGTACCGGCAATCCCGCCCGCAAAGTCGCTGTTCAGATTCTTGGCCCCAATCATATAGGTACCCGGAGCCGTGATGCTGGGGGTGGTAATGACGCCGTTGCCCGACAGCGCACCCAGGTGAATGGTGCCGGCATCGCGGGCAAACATGCCGCCACCGTTGACAAAGACAAACGACGTGTTATCGCCGCCGCCGACTCCGCCGACCCCCGTTTGAACGCGGACCTCGCCATTGGTGATAATCACCGTGCCCAGAAAATTCGAGAACGACTCGAAGCTGCCCACGGAAGTGCCGACGGAGGTATTGCCATTGAGGAAGATATTGGTGGCGGTGGCGCTGCCGATGAACTGGCCGGCCCAACTGTTGCCGGTTTCACCGGACGTAAAGGTCACGGTGGCACCGTCAACCGTGGTAATATTGTTGAGCGGGCCGGCGCCGGTGGAAACGGCTGTCGGCATCGAGATGGTCGCGTTATTGCTGGCAATGATGCCGCCGGCGCCTGCCTGGCCGGAACCGCCCGGATTGATGACACCGATATTCAACGTCGCGCCGCTGGCCACGAGGGTTCCGCCGCTGTAGCTGTTGGCCGCGTTCAAGGTCAGCGCGCCATCGAGCACGACGATACCGACCGCGCCGCCGCCCGAACCGTCGGCGATCAAACTCGTGATCGCTCCGGTGCCGTGGGAGAACAAGGTAACCGGACTGGCGCTCGAATTATTGGCAATCGAACTGCCGACCGCACCGCTCAGATTGCTCACCACCAGGCTGCTGCCGAGATCCAATGTGCCCGCGCTGACCGTCACCGGGCTGTCGGCAAAGGCATTGAGATTGCCCGCCCGCAATGTGCCACTGCTGATCACGGTCGGGCCGGTGTAGGTGTTGGCGCCACTGATCGTTTCCGTCCCGGTGCCAACCTTGGTCAGCCCCAGCGTGCCGGAGGTGTTTTCGAGGAGGCCGGAGAAAATTCCGCTGGCGTTGTTGTTTCCCACCGTCAGCGTGGTTGTACTGCCACCCGTGCAATTCACGGTACCATTGCCGTTCAGCGCGCCAACGGTATTGTTGAACGTATTCAGGTCCAGCAGGCCGGGGCTTTGGACCGCAACCTGGCCGGCGCTGGAGCCGCCCGGAATCACATTATTCCCGCCGAGTTGAAGAACGCCGTTGCTGATGACCGTGTCGCCGGAATACGTGTTCGTGGTTTGCATGACCAATGTCCCGGCACTGATCTTGGTCAGGCCGGTGGCACCGCCGATTTTACCGCCACCGCTGAGGGTGTAGTTGTTGGCGGTGGTGTCCACGGTCACGCTGCCCGGCGCCAGGACGCCGACCAGACTGACCGTCGGATTGGCGGAGCCGACGGAATTGAAGGTGACCTGATCAGATTCGGTGAAGACACTGGGTGACGACCCGTTCAGCCAGTTGGCCGTGGTGCCATTGTCCCAATTGGCATTGGGATTGCCACCCTGCCAAACCAGGCTTTTGGCGGTGTATGACTGGACAACCAAGTTCACGCTGCCGCCGGTAACCTGGATCAACCCTATGGTATTGACAGCCAATCCGTTGCCGGTCACATCGGCGACGGAATACCCACCGCCGCTGGTGATACTTCCACTGGCTTGTGCAATCAAAGTGTAGGTGCCGACGCCCAACGGGCTGCCGGACGCGTTGTCAATCGTGAAGACGTTGTTGCCAAGCGAGAGCGTCCCTTGGGAAATATAAAGCGCCGGGTGCGTGATGTCGCCACTGGAGGAAGCGGGAGTGATGGTCAAAGAAATGTTGTTAGCCCTGGTCGCCAGGTCTATCACCGTACCGGCGCCGGCCGTGATGGTGGCGGCCGTTGAACCGACAGTGGTGCCCGCGCCGCTGCCACCCAGGCCCGTGGTCGTCAACGTATAATTAGTCCCCGGCCCAAGGGGTGTCAGGTCCAGGGTACCGCCCGCGCTGATGGTCGCCAGCGGACCCGCGCCCAGCGCCAGGTTGGTGCCAACCTGGCAGATGCCACTGTCAAAGGACCAATTGCCCGCATAGGTTCCGACCCCGGATAAAAGCACCGTGCCCGGGCCGGTGACATGGACAACGCTATCCACCGCGCCGCCCGAGTTGGTCAGCACGGTCATGACATCACCGGAACTGGTGGTGGCCAGCTTGGCGTTGATGCCAGTGCCGATGCCGACGTTGACGCCGTTCACCGTGGCGCTGCCATTAACCCTGATAATTCCTTGTCCCTGAAGATTCAACCGGTTCTGACTCAAAGCAACTCCATCAATTTCCAGGGTGCCGTTGCTGTTGATCGTGGCTGCCGTCGCGGCGCCAAACGCGCCGGGGTCTTTGACCATCAACAGTCCGCCATTGATTGAGATGACTGATTGAGAAGCAAGATCATTGGTATTCGGCAATATCCAGGTGCCGGCACCCTGCTTCGTGAGTCCCATTGCGCCAGTGGTGGTGGTGCCCTTTGAAAGTTGGGCTGCCGTGTTGGTGCCCGTGTTCGAGCCATCAAGTACGAAAACCGTTCCACGGGTATTGGCACTGTCGTTGGTGACCGTGTTAATGAAAAGCGTCGCCGTGGGCGTCGTGGAATTGTTGACAAAATGGTAAATGCCCGCAGTGCTGGAAGGCAGGCGGATAAAAATAGGGATCAGAAACGTTTCGCTGTTGATCACGGTCGCGTTCATCGTGATGCTGCCGTTTTGGCTCAAATTGAGTATGCCGGTTTCGGGATTGGTGGCCGTGGCGCGAACGGCAGGGCTGGAAGAGAAGAACACATAGGCGCCGCAGCTTGCCGTGTCGAAGGTGATGCTGCCCAAAGTACGGCTGCGATCATTGTTAATGGTGGCATCATCCGGCTTGATGGGATTGGAAACTCCACCAATTCCACCGAAGATGGGCGAATTGAACGTCGCAACATCATTATTGACGGAATTGCCGGTCTGATTGAGCGCGCCGGGCACGACCTGGCCTGCCCAATTGTTGGTGTTGGCCCAGGTGCTATCCACCGGCGTATTGGTCCAGGTGTCACTGGCAGCCCGAAGATTTAGAGCAGCGAAAAGACCGACGCCGAACGTCAGCAGCCGTCTGATTTGCCTGAAGCCTCGCCGCTGGTTCGCGGGGACACAGGCTGTCGTTAACCGGGTTTGGGTAATGTTTGCGGTTTTCATAGTGATGTCGTTTCTTGATTACACAGGTCTGGTGCACCATTGGCGGCGTGTCGGGGTTCCCGGGCCAGCCGGAACCCCGCGCTTAAATTCGAATTCGCTATCCGCACAGGATCTTTCACTCGCCGAATTGTTTGTTTCGTTTCCGACTTGCCACGACCGGCTCTCACTCCCCAAAAACATCACGCCTCCAACTCAGGCCAATAACAAGTGGATTTCATTTAACCCTATCACATATCTAATCGTTGAATATCGCCAGTTCTGGCGATAATTTTCAAACTGATCTGAAAGGGATGTCGTGCGCGTCGCCTGACGCGTCAGCACGGTCTGGACTACGCGGCCGGGCGGCGGAGGGGCCGTGCGGCGTTCTTTACCCTGGTTCGGAATTGGGGCGGGGTGAGGGGACGGCTCAAATGCGAAAGGCTTTGGCCGGTTTCGGTAGGGAACGGGTCTGACTGAGGTGCTTGGCCACCGCCTCCGTTCGCGAACGCACGTGAAGCTTTTCATAGATGTGGCGGATGTGCGTATGGACCGTGGCGTAGGTAACCGACATGGAGTCGGCTATCTCCTTGTACAGGTAACCCTTGGCCAGCAGGTCAAGCACTTCCGATTCCCGGGGTGAAAGACTCTGCGCTCCGTTGGTGGCTGGCGCCGGTTGTTGAAAAAACTGGACGATCTTTCGCGCAATATGACTGCTCATCGGCGAACCGCCGTCATGCACGCTCCGGATGGCGGCCAGCAATTCCGCCGGCGGTGTCTGCTTGAGCAGATAGCCGGTGGCGCCTGCCGTCAACGCGTTGAAGATGTGTTCGGTGTTCTGATAGACCGTGAGCATGATGACCTGGGTGCCGGGCAATTGCGGCTTCAAACGGCGGACGCACTCGACACCGTTGATCCCGGTCAAATTGATGTCCATGAGCGCCACGTCGGGTTTGACGGGAGGGATCTCCCGCAACGCGCTTTCCGCGTCAGGGTGCTGGCTGACACACCGGTAACCCGGCGAGCCATTTATCAGTTTAACCAAGCTGGCCCGCACGGCCGGATCATCTTCAACGATGGACACGGAAATAGTCATGTGACGAAGGAAAAAGTCCCGGAGCATTGGGGGGAGGCATCCCGGAATGGGAAACTACCCGGCCGTCCAAACGCGCCGATCGGAAAACTCCCGTCATCATTGGCTCCACCAAATGAAAACCCATGACTGCGCGGCGCGCAGTATCCCGTTAATCTATATTTCATTCTCTTGCCCCTATTTTAGGGCGGCAACAGGGGTAATTCAATCGCCACAATTGGCGATACGGCGCCATTCAGGCCAAGGGTCATTTCCACGCGTGTGCCTCGCCCGGGTGAACTGTGCACCCGGCACTGGCCGCCAATGGCCGCCAGACGCTTTTGGAGATTCGGCAGGCCGGCGCCCGAACAAATCCGGCTCGTGGCTCCGTTCGCGGTGCTGCCATTGGCGGCTTGTACGCCCTGGCCGTTGTCCTCGACAATCAGCGTGAAAGACTTTCTATCCAGGCGCAATCGGAGCCACACTTCGGAAGCGTGCGCGTGCTTGACGACGTTATTGAGCATCTCCTTGAGCGCCAAAAAAAGGTTGTGACGCATTTCCGCGTCCACCCGCGCCACCGGATAGCCCGGGGGCAAATCCATTCGGCACCGGATGCCGGCCACCCGCAGATAATCCTCCGTAAACGCCGAGAGATAATCCATCAGCCCGGCAAACGTGTCATGTTGCGGGTCCACCGCCCACACAATTTCGTCCATGTCCCGTGTCAGCTGCCGGGCTGAATCAGAAATGCGCTCCAGTTGCGTCGTTGCCTCCGTCGGTTCGCGCCGGCCCAATTCACACAACAGTGTGATCTGGGTCAGACCCGCGCCGAGATCGTCATGGATGTCTCTGGCGATGCGGGTGCGATCGCGCTCCACCGCCTGTTGCTGCTCCATACGTTCCAGCTTCAATTGCCACCGCCGGTTGGCCCAATATCTGCCGCCCGCCGATACGATGCCGGCAAAGATCAGCAAGGCCGCCCCGCGAAACCACCAGGTCTGCCACCAGGCCGGCAGCACGACAAATGGCAACCTCGCGCCGCGCCTGTCCCAGACACCGTCGTTGTTACAGGCCGTCACCTGCAGTCGATATCGGCCGGGCGGCAATCCGGCATAGACCGCATCCCCCTGCGCGGCTTCATTCCAGATTGAATCCACGCCGTCCAATTTGTACTTGAACCGCACCTTCGACGGCGCGGCATAACTCAAGGCAGCGAACTGAAATTCCAGCTTCCTGGGGCATGGCGCCACCCGGACCGTTCCGGTCGTCGCCAGCCATTGGTCGTTGACCTTGAGGCCTTCAACCAATACCGGCGGCGGCAGCGGGTTGGGTTTGAAAGCGTCGGCATCCAGGTCCAACACGCCTTGCTGGGTGACAAACCAGAGTTGACCATCGCGGCCCTTCCACGTGTTGGGCTGGCATTCGCTGGCCAGACAATACGCCTGGGACAGCTCGTCGCTTTTGCCAAAGGTAACCACGTTGACCTCCGGATTCCTGCCGGCAAAAAAATCCAGCAAATCCCGTTTCCGAATGTTGAAAATGCCGCGCCGTGTGCCGCACCAAAACCGGCCATGATCATCCTCCAGAATCTGGGTGATCACGTCATCCGGCAGGCCGTCGGCAGCGGAAATCGTCTGAAAACGTCCGTGCGCCAACCGGGTCAGGCCGCCGCCAACGGTTCCCAGCCACAGGCCATCCGCATCGGCCAGCAAGGCGCGGACGGGCATACCGGACAAACCATCCGCTTTGGTGAAACGGGTAAAACGGTCATCGGCCCAGGAATAAAGTTCGCCATCCTCGGTACCAATCCAGACGGTTCCCGCCGCATCCTGGACCATGGCGCGCACCCGCTGTCCCAGGAACCCGTCCGTTTCGGAAAAAGCCTGGTATTGGCCGTCGTGAAAACGTCCCAGCGAAGCCGGCTCGGCTGCCACCCAGACATCGCCGTTTCGGCTCAGAAACAGCACATGGATTCGTTGCACGCTGGGATTCATCGTTTCCAGTGCTTCCGGGTGATCTTCTGGAAAACGGAACAATCCGCTCTCGGCGCCCACCCAGATGCGATCCTGATCATCCGCCAGAATCGCCTGCGCGCTCAATCGGCGGCCCCCGGGAAATGGCACCAACGAAACTACGCCATTGGTCATTCGGGCGACGCCGCCGCTGCGATTGGCAAACCACACCGTGCCGTGCCGGTCCCCGCAAATCGCGTCGCTCACATCCTCACTGAGACCCGACGCGGTGTTGTAAAAGGCGGTAAAAGTGGGGTTCAACCGGTCAACGCCTCCGCCCGCCGTGGCGACCCACAAATTCCCCTCACGATCTTCGGTGACTGAAGTGATTGAGCGATCCGAAGTGGCGATGCTGTGAAACGTGCCGCCCACCATCCGGTACAACCCGCGGGTGCTGGTTCCCAACCACAACCCGCCATCCCGATCCTCGTACAAATTCTTGACCGCCGCCCCGCCCGCCCAGGGAAAACCCGCGCTCACAAGGCTGAACCGCCCCTTTACCATCTTCATGAGCCGGTCCCTTCCGGCAATCCAAATCCCTCCCGACCGGCTCGGGGCCACTGCAATCGGCGACACCAGCCCCTCATTGACCCGTACCAGACGTCCATCCCGGTAAACGCCGAGAAAATCCCCGTCGGCAATCCACACCTGCCCCTGGTCATCCATGGCGAAGCCGGGTTTGGTCCAAATACGATTGTTCAGCCCGTCGTTCCTCCCGAATTGGATCATCCGGCCGTCCTTCCAGCGGATGACATGACCGTCGAGCGTTCCCACCCAAAGGGCACCGTCCGGTTCGACGAACAGCGACACCAGTCGGCGGCCAGCCATTCGGGCACTGGCGGGATGCAGGCTGAAAACGCCGTTGACGAGTTGTACCACACCACCCGCTGCCGGCAGCATCAGCAAGGTGTTCCCGGGACCGGCCACCAGATCCCGGATGTTGCGCCCATCGGCGCCAACAATCAGGGGAGAAGTGAAGGTTACGAAATGTGCCCCGTCAAAACGCACCAACCCGCCGATGGTTCCCAACCAGAGAAATCCTTGCCCGTCCTGCACAATGCGGTCGACCGCGTCATAAGGCAGGCCGTCCTGCACCTGCCACGATTGCATGGAATAGTTGGCCGGATTTTGATGCGGGCCGGCCGGCAGGGTCCAGGTGCCCGCCGAAATCAGTGCGGCCACCAGCAATTTACCCGAAAGGCCCGGTCGTTTGGAATTCACTCCAATGGCCATGAGGATAGTTTATAATAAAAATCGAGATTCGTAAAGATATCACCCGCCGAATTCGTGGAATGGCATGGCTTACCCCACGATTCCACCGCGCATCCGGCCGCCGGCAGGCAGGTTCTGGGAATCCCCGGATCCTCGCCATAACCAGAAATGGTGATTGCCTTCGGTGGCGTGTCTTTCGGATAGTTTGCGGCAACAAAGCAAAACAACCATGACTCCCAATCCATTTCTCGGTGTTTTCTTTCACTGGCTGGGCGGGCTGGCCTCCGGCAGTTTCTATGTGCCCTACAAAGGCGTCAAAAAATGGTCATGGGAAACCTACTGGCTCGTCGGTGGAATTTTTTCGTGGATCCTCTGTCCGTGGCTGTTCGCGTATTTGATGACGAACGATCTCTTCGGCGTCATCCGCCAGCAGACGGCCAGCACGCTTTGGTGGACGTATTTCTTCGGCGTGTTGTGGGGGCTGGGCGGATTGACCTATGGCCTGACGATGCGCTATCTGGGTTTGTCGCTGGGCACCGGCGTGGCGTTGGGATATTGCGCGGCGTTCGGCACCATGGTACCGCCGGTTTTCAAGGCGCTCACCCCGGATTTTTTTGTGTTCGCCAACAGCACCAGCATCGTTCAAATCATCCAATCCACCTCGGGACAAGTCACGCTCGCGGGGGTCGGCGTCTGCCTGGTGGGCATCGCCATCGCCGCGCTGGCCGGCTACACCAAGGAATCGGAGATGCCGGCGGAACAAAAAAAGCAGGCAATCAAGGAATTCAGTTTCAAAAAAGGAATTCTGGTCGCCACGTTTTGCGGCATCATGAGCGCGTGTTTTGCCTTTGCCTTGCAGGCCGGCAAAGGCATCAATGCGGCCTCGCTGGCCGCCGGGACAAATTCAATCTGGACCGGCCTGCCCGCGCTCCCGGTGCTCCTGCTGGGCGGTTTCACGACCAATTTTATCTGGTGCGTTCTGTTGAACCTCAAGAACGGCACCGGCTATCAATATCTCGCCTCGCACGTCAAAATTGAACATGCGCACCATGGCGGAACCGGCAGTGAACAGGGCCCGGCGGAAACCGCTGCCGCATCCAGCGGTCCGGTGGATCTGAAAATTCCCGTGCTGGGCAATTATCTTTTCTCCGCGCTGGCGGGTACCACGTGGTATTTCCAGTTTTTCTTCTATACGATGGGCGCGGTGCAAATGGGCAAATACGATTTTGCGTCGTGGACGTTGCACATGGCCAGCATCATCATCTTCGCCACCATGTGGGGCTGGATTTTCCACGAATGGAAGGGGGCCAGCAAAAAAGCGCACCTGCTCATCGGCGCCGGCATTGCCACGTTGGTTCTGAGCACCATGGTCATCGGCGCGGGCGCGGGCTGGACGAATCTGATGGCCTTCATTCATCACACGTTGTGAGCCTCGCCCGGGAACACGGGCCATTTCTCAACCACCGGAACCGCCAGACCAAAACGCAGGATGAAACGCAACGCATTCAAAATGAAGCTCAAGCCCGGTGCCGCAGCCGAATACCAGCGCCGGCATGACCAAATCTGGCCCGAATTGGTGAGAGAACTGCATTCGGCCGGCATTTCGGATTACTCGATCTTCCTCGACGAAGCAACGCTGACACTGTTTGCCGTGCAGAAGCTCGCCGACGGCAATACTGCCGCCAATCTTCCGCAATCGCCCACTGTCCGCAAGTGGTGGGATGCCATGGCGCCGCTCATGGAAGTGGAGCCGGACAACGCGCCTGTGTGTTTCCCGCTCCGGGAAGTCTTCCACCTCGACTAGCCCGACGTTGGGCCAGGTTATGCCATGCCAAACAATGATCGGACATTTTATCCAGATGCACAAACCGGTCCCGCAAACGCAAACAGGGGTGGCAGGCGGAAAAGCGTTTGCTTGAAATTGTAATTTCCCACCATCGACAGTTTGGGTGACTTGCTTCCCGGTTACCTTTGCTGGAACCTGAACGTCAATTCTCCAAACTGTGTGACCTAAAATGACAATATTCCAGGCTATCAGAAGCGCGGACGGTCTTGTCCCCGCAAAGACGCTACAGCGAACGAAACACGCGGACAAGGCGGTCCGCGCTCCCCGGGCTGCGGCCGGTCTGATGATGCTGTTCTCCCTGCGCGTGTCCTGCGGATTAGCGCTCGTCGATTCGCCCGGCACGGCGTTCCTGACGAAAAACGCTCTCTCTCTCCGATTCATTCCGGCTGCGCTGGCGTTCACTGCGGCCGTGGTCCTGGCCGGCTGCGCGCAAACGCCGCCGAAGACCGCGACGGCCACCGCCGCACCCGTGTCTGACATGGCGCCCGACTTGAAGACCAATCCCCCACCCCGGGTTCACGTGAACAATCCGGCGTTGCCGACGATTTTCATCGCCGGCGATTCGACCGCTGCCCGCGGCGCTGGTGAAAATCAGCAGGGCTGGGCGGTACCGTTTGCCAACTACTTCAACCCGGCGAAGGTCAACATCGTCAACGGCGCCCGCGGCGGCCGCAGCAGCCGCACGTTCATCACCGAGGGCTTGTGGGACCAGCTGCTGGCCGAAGTGAAGCCCGGCGACATTGTGTTGATCCAATTCGGTCACAATGATGCCGGCTTGATCAACGACTCCCGTCGCGCGCGCGGTTCGCTGCCCGGCCTCGGCGACGAGACGCAGGCAATTGACAATCGGCAGACCGGGAAACACGAGGTGGTGCACACCTACGGCTGGTACATGCGCAAGCTGATTGAGGACACCAGGGCCAAACGCGCGACACCCATCGTGTTGACGCTCACCGTGCGCGACATCTGGCATGACGGCCGCATCGAACGCGGCTCCGGCCGGTTCAGCCCGTGGGCCGCCGAAACCGCGCGGGCCGAGCGCGTGCTGTTCATTGATTTGACGGACATCATGGCCGACCAATTTGAGGCGATGGGCGAGGACCGGGTGAAGGCGCTTTACCCGCGCGACCACACGCATTTCAACGCGGTCGGCGCCGATCTCCACGCCGCCGGTGTGGTGGCGGGGTTAAAAGGATTGCGACCCGGTCCGATTACCAAATTCCTCTCGGCCCAAGGCGAGGCAGTAAAGGCCGACCCGTTCAGTTGGCTGCAATTGCCGTTACCGGGCAATTCCAAACTGCCGACGCTCTTTCTCATCGGCGACTCCACGGTGCGCAATGGCCGCGGCACCGGCGCCAACCACCAGTGGGGCTGGGGCGATTTTCTCGGCAAATATTTTGACCCCGACAAAATCAACGTCGTCAACCGCGCCATCGGGGGTACCAGCAGCCGCAGTTACCTGACCGGTGGACAATGGCAGCGTGTGTTGAACATGATGAAGCCCGGCGACTTCGTGATGATGCAGTTCGGCCACAACGACGCGGGGCCTTTGAACGATCGAACCCGGGCGCGCGGAACCATTCCGGGGGTGGGTGATGAAAACCAGGCGATCACCAATCTCATGACCGGCCGGCCGGAAATGGTGCACACCTACGGCTGGTATTTGCGGAAATACATCGCCGACGCGCGGGCGGGAGGCGCCACGCCGATTGTCTGCTCGCAAATCCCGCGCAAGATCTGGAAGGACAGCAAGATGGTCCGCAGCCAGGACAGTTACGCCGGCTGGGCCGAGGAGGCAGCCCGAGCCGAAAATGCGTCCTTCATTGACCTCAATGAACTCATCGCCGAACGCTACGACGCGCTCGGACGGGAGAAAGTCGATCCGCTTTTTGCCGATGGACACACGCACACTACGGCCGCCGGAGCCGACTTGAACGCGCAATGCGTTGTTGCCGGCCTGAAGGCGCTCCCGAACGATCCGCTCGCGCCGTATCTGCCGGCTGACCAACCATGAACGTTGAAACCAAATTGACATGAAAACGATTACCTCGTTCCAACGATTGCCGGCGGCATGGCTGCCGGGCCTTTGCGCTGTGTGCCTGGTCGCTCACGCCGACACGAACCTGCCGGCCGAATGGATTGATCCCGACACCGGTCACCGCGTCATCCAGCTTTCGCGCGAACCCGGCAGCCAAAGCCTCTATTTCAACCTGAACCCGTTCACACCCGCCGGCAAAAAAATGGTCATCACTACGCCCGGTGGCATTTCCACCATCGATCTCCAAACACGCCAAATCGAGCAGGTGGTCAAGGGCCGCGTTGGCATTCTCATGGTCGGCCGCAAGACCGGCCAGGCGTATTATTATCGTTTCAACGGAAACCGCTTCGCCCCCCAGAGCCGGGTCATTTACGCCACCGACCTGAACACGAAAGCCACGCATGAAGTTGCCACGTTGCCGCCGGGCGAAAACGCAATCACGGTCAACAGCGACGAAACGCTGCTGGCGGGCACGATTGTCGATTTGGGTCATCTCACCAACCAACCGTCGTTCCGCTTCAACCCCGACCTGACGCCCACTGAGCAGCGCGAACGGAAGGGCCAGATGCTGATTCGGCGTTTCAATGAGCATCTGCCGATGGAATTGTTCTTCCTCAATCTCAAAACCGGCGAAGTCAGGAAATACAATCGCGGCACTGACTGGCTCAATCATCTCCAGTTTTCACCCACCGACCCGCAGCAGCTCCTGTTCTGCCACGAAGGTCCGTGGCAGGACGTGGACCGCATCTGGACCATCCGCAGCGACGGCACGGATCTGACGCTGGTTCACAAGAGGACCATGGTCATGGAAATCGCCGGGCACGAATTCTGGGGCGCCGACGGCCAGACGGTCTGGTACGATCTGCAAAGGCCGCGCGGCGAGGATTTCTGGGTGGGCGGCTACAAGGTCCGGACCGGCACGCGGACGTGGTATCATCTGCAACGCGACGAGTGGTCGGTGCATTTCAACGTCTCGCCCGATGGCAAAATGTTTTGCGGCGACGGTGGCGACGACCGCATGGTGGCCCGCGCCACGAACGGCAAATGGATTTATCTTTTCCGTCCGGAGTGGGTGCCCGATACCACGGAGACCAACCGGGACGAAACCGGCCTGATTCGTCCGGGCGTCTTTCACGCCGAACGGCTCGTCAACATGGCCAGACACAATTATGCGCTCGAACCCAACGCGATGTTTTCGCCCGACATGAAATGGGTCATCTTCCATTCCAACCTGTCCGGCGCCAGCCAGGTTTATGCGGTCGAAATTAAAAAAGCCGACTCCCAATAGGTTTTGGGCCATGATGACTTTACCGCGATTCGTGAGACAATTTCGCCCATTCGTTTTGTTCGTCGCCGCGTGGCTGCTGCTGCCGCCGGCGGTCATTGCGGCGAATGTCCGCGTCATCGAGTCTTTCGACACCGACTGGTATTTCCTCAAAGGCGACCCACCCGACGCGGAGCAGGTTAACTTCATCGATTCCGGTTGGTACAAACTGGACGTGCCGCACGATTGGAGCATCGAAGGACCGTTTGCGGAGACCAACCAGACCGGCGGCGCCGGCGCTTTTCTACCCAGCGGTGTCGGCTGGTATCGGAAACATTTTACCTTGCCGGCCGGCGAACCAAATCGCCGCGTGTTTGTCGAGTTCGACGGGGTGATGGCGAACAGCGATGTCTGGATCAACGGTTTTCACCTCGGCCACCGGCCTTACGGTTATGTCAGTTTCAGTTATAACCTGACCGGCCACGTGAATTTCGGCAGCGACAACGTCATTGCCGTCTGCGCCGACACTTCGCAGCAGCCGGCGTCAAGGTGGTATTCGGGAGCGGGGATTTACCGCCACGTCCGGCTGGTCGAAACGACCCATGTGTATGTCCCGCAAGGAGGGCTTTTTCTTTCAACCCCGGAAGTCACCGACGCCCGGGCGACCGTTCAGGCACAAGTGACCGTCACCAACGAATACAGTACGCCCATTGAAGTGTTCCTGAACCTTTCCGTGGCCGGCCCCGACGGCAAAATTGTCGGGACGGCGCAAACGCCGCTGCAAACGATCACGAATGCCGGCTCTGGACAATTCAACCAGGACATCTTCGTAAAGAACCCGCAACGTTGGGACCTGGACCGTCCGGTGCTTTACCAGGCGCGCGTGGACGTCTGCGGCCCGCCCGCGGAAGCGGATCCTGAACCGATGCCATTGGAGGTGACTTCCGCGCGATCACAGACTGCTCGCCCAACAGTCGCGATGGCTCCTTTCAAATCGTGGGGCTCCATGTACGACAACGTGGCCGTTTCCTTCGGCATTCGTGAATTTCACTTCGTCGCCGCGACGGGTTTCTGGTTGAACGGGAAAAATTTCAAAATCAAGGGTGTCTGCTTGCATCACGACGGCGGCGCGTTCGGCGCGGCGGTGCCGCTGGGCGTCTGGCGGGAACGATTGCAGACCTTGAAGGAATTGGGCGTGAATGCCATCCGCACCGCGCACAACCCGCCAGCGCCCGAATTTCTGGATTTATGCGACCGGATGGGATTTCTGGTAATGGACGAAATGTTCGACTGCTGGACGGTGGGAAAGAAACCTTACGACTACCACCTCTACTTCAATGAATGGTCACTCACCGACGAACGCGACACCATTTTGCGCGACCGGAACCATCCGAGCATCATTCTTTACAGCGTGGGCAACGAAATCCATGACACGCCTAAAGCCGAGCTGGCGAAGGGCATTCTCCAGGGGCTGGTGGCCGTGGCCCATGAAACCGACCCGACCCGGCCCGTGACGCAGGCATTGTTTCGCCCCAACGCCAGCCACGATTACGACGACGGGCTCGCGGACATGCTGGATGTCATCGGCCAGAATTACCGTGAAAACGAAATCCTCGCCGCACATGCGCAAGACCCGAAGCGCAAAATCATCGGCACGGAAAATCAGCACAGCCGCGTTGCCTGGCTGGCGTTGCGCGACAATCCGCCCTACGCCGGACAATTTCTCTGGAGCGGCATCGATTACCTCGGAGAATCGCGCCGCTGGCCGGTGATCGCCGCCGGGTCGGGTCTTTTGGACCGCACGGGCACACCCAGGCCGATGGCGTTTGAGCGGCAGAGCTGGTGGTCGGACAAACCCATGGTCTTCATCACGCGCCGGATTGCACCCAATACGCTCCGGCCGACGGATCCCGGTTACGAACCTGCCTCCCAGGACGTTCTGCGCCGCCCGCAGGTTTTGTTCGCCGACTGGACGCCAAAAGACCTGCAGCCCCACGACGAAACGGTGGAAGTTTATTCCAACTGCAAGGAAGTGGAATTGTTCCTGAACGGCAAATCGCTCGGGACGCAACCGGTTCACGCCGACGCCTCGCCGCGCGTGTGGAAGGTGAACTTCGCACCCGGCACGCTCAAGGCCGTGGCGCGGAACGACGGCAAAGGAGTCGCCACGGATGAACTGCGCACGGCCGGCCAGCCCGCGAAAATCCGGCTCACGACGAACCTTAAGCGACTCGCCGACAGTCGGGACGATGTCGCTTTTGTACGCGCGGCAGTGGTGGACCGCCATGGAGTTCCGGTCCCGTCCGCCAAAAATTTAATCCGATTCCAGATTTCCGGTCCCGGCCTGATTGTGGCGGTGGACAACGCCGACAATGCCAGCCACGAGCCGTTTCCGGCGAGCGAGCGCCATGTTTTCGAGGGGGAATGCGTCGCCTTTATCAAGGCGAGTACGGCTTCGGGCCGCATATCGATCACCGCTTCTGCACCCGGGTTGGAGGACGGCGAGGTCGTCATCCCGGCCCGCAAAGCAACGGATTGAACCATCACCCATTGTGGCGATAGACGCTCAAATTGGCTGACCTTAGGATCCAGGAAATGAACCGTTTGTTTTTGATTGTCCTGGCACTGACCTGGGGTCTGGCGCAGTTTTCCCTGGCTACGGTAGCTAAAGCTAAAGGTGAGTTTAATGTCCGTGCCTTTGATGCCACGGGTGACGGTACGACCAAAGACACCGCCGCGTTCCAAAAGGCGCTTGACGCCTGCGCGGCCGCCGGCGGCGGAACGGTGGCGGTGCCGGCCGGGGATTACCTGATTGGCAGCATTGTCATTGGGAACCACACCACCTTGCGACTGGAAAGCCGTGCGTATCTGGTCGGGAGCCCGGACATCGCCGATTATCCTGTGATCCAGATGCGGTTCGAAGGCGAATTTGTGCCGGGTCATCGCGCCCTGATTTCCGCCGAGAAGCAGGAGAACATTGCCGTGGTCGGCCGCGGGTTTGTCCTCGGGCCACCGTTGCCGGTGAGCCTCCTGCGCGACCCGCGCGGGCCGGTGTTAATTGAATTCTCTGAATGCACCAATGTCACGCTGGACGGTTTTACCACGCAATACCAGCGGCTCTGGTCCATTCACCCGATGCTCTGCCGGAATGTGGTGGCCCGGAACTTGACGATCCGGTCGGTCGCCCTCAACGGCGACGGGATTGACGTGGACTCCTGCCAGCAGGTGCTCATCGAGCGCTGTGACATCAACACGGGTGACGACGCGATTGCGCTCAAATC
This sequence comes from Verrucomicrobiia bacterium, assembly GCA_025451535.1. GTDB lineage: Bacteria > Verrucomicrobiota > Verrucomicrobiia > Limisphaerales > UBA11358 > UBA11358. The sequence goes on along the minus strand of JANWKE010000187.1, from coordinate 9,474 downwards.
GGGCCGCGGCCTGGCTGCGGTCCGCCTGAACCGGCCGACCGAGGATGTCACGATCCGAAATTGCACGCTGGTCAGCAGCACCTATGCCGCATTGGGTATCGGAACGGAATTGTCCAGCGGTATCCGCAATGTGCACCTGGAAAACTGCACTCTGTCAGGGCGGCAAAACGGGATTTTTCTCAAGAGCCGTGACGGGCGGGGCGGGTACATCGAAAATGTCACCGGGGAAAATCTCACCATCCGCAATTCGCCGACGTTCCTGGGCATTGATCTGCTCGACAAGGGCATCCAGGCGAGCGATCCCGTCACCGGCGACCCCCAAAAATGGACCCGGCTCAGTCACATTCGCTTCGACCACATCCGGGTGGACAACGTTGCCCAGCTGGTGTTGGCGAAGGACATTCCACCGCAGCGGCCGGTGACCGACTTTTCCCTGACCGAGGTCCAGGGAACCTGCGACCGCGTTTTGAGCCTGGCGAACATGACGAACGTGGTGCTCGTAAACATCCGCGTGACCGACTACCACGGACCGTTTCTGACCAAAGTCAACGTCCAAGGCCAAGGGCTCGTCCAGCCGTCAATGTGAAATTGAGAATTTAAGTCGCTCAAAGCCGCCGGCAGGCAAGGCCAGATAAAACTGTGTTTTCTGCCTCACGCGTTCTTATGGAACAACGGGAGAGTCAGTGTACATTACGCCGATTTTATGGATGAAATCGTTGAAACTTTTGACCGGCATGGAATCCAACTCGCATGCGCCTGCGTCGCTTTCACCGCCACCCGGGATCGTTGCCAGGCCCTGTCCGGCCGGGCTTATTTCGCGTCAACCGGCGCGGCATGTTCGATCAGCACCCGACACACTGTCACCGCCATCAGCCTGGCTCCGGTGGCATCGGGATGTACCGTGTCGGGAAACAGTCCCGCTTTCCCGCTCAACGCCGTGTAAAGGTCAATGACCACGACATCGGATTCTTTCGCTGCCTGCCGGATCATGGGAATCATGTCCACGCGGATGGTTTTATCATTGATGCCCCAGCGGCCCGGATAATCCGGCGTCGGCAGGCAGATGAAAATCCTGGCCCGGGGATTCGCCTGGCGGAAGGCGGCAATCATCTCCTCGTAGTCATGGACGAAATTGGTTTTATACTGCCAGTTATTGATGGCCTTGTCCGCATCCAGACTGCCATCGCCGGGATGCTTGCTGTCATTCGCGCCGAAATCGATGACGACCACGTCCGGTTTGAACGCCAGCGCCCGGGTATAGGCGGCTTGTCTCACATACGGCCGGTCTCCCTGCCGCAGCAGGGTGGTGCCGCTGACGCCAAAATTGCGCACGTCCCAATTTGTCCCCAGCCTGACGGCCAGTTGCGCCGGATAGGAATTATATTGCCGGTTGGAGATGCCAGCGCCCCACGTGATGCTGTCGCCCACACAGGCGACCCGGACCGGCGACGCCAGGGCGCTGGCCAGCGATACCAGGAAGAGCAACCCTGCCCGGCAAATTTGTTGGATGATCTTGGAAAGCTTCATATCGGAGTCATAATATTGTTTTAATAACTGGTTCATCAAGTTCCGTTTGTGAGGACTTATTCCTGCGCCCAATAAATCAAAAAGCGCCGGCCCGGCGAAGCATTCTGGTGTTGCTCAAAAAAACATGCTAAAAATCAAAAACCGCAAGCAGGGCGACTTCATTGTGCTTGGCATGGTTATGCCAGTGTTTCATCCTGTAGGTCGGGTTGCGGCCTTGATAGGTTCTGCCGCAACATGATAGCAGACCGCTTTATGAAAACATCCACTCCCACTCTTGGCGTTATCATCGGCAACCGCGATTTCTTTCCCGACCAGCTCATCACGGAAGCGCGTAAAGACATCGCCGGCCTGTTTCAAAAACGCGGCATCAAGCCCATCTGGGTTTCACCGGATGAAACCAAACTCGGCGGTATCGAGACCCACGCCGACGCCCGTAAATGCGCCAGTTTATTCAAACGTCATCGCGACGAGATTGACGGCGTGCTCGTGGTACTGCCGAATTTCGGGGATGAAAAGGGGGTGGCCGAAACCCTCAAAATGTCCGGTTTGAACGTGCCGGTTTTGATTCAGGGATATCCCGACGATTTGAAAAAGCTCGACGTTGCGCGCCGGCGCGATGCTTACTGCGGTAAAATATCCGTTTGCAACAATCTCGTTCAGGCGGGAATCAAATTCTCCGTCACGAACAAACATGTCGTGCGGCCGGCCGACGATTCGTTCATCGCAGATCTGGACAAGTTCCTAGCGGTTTGTCGGGTGGTGAACGGCTTGCGTGGATTGCGGTTGGGCGCGGTGGGCGCGCGGCCCGGCGCGTTCAACACCGTTCGTTATTCCGAAAAACTTCTCGAACGCCACGGCATCAGCGTCACCACCGTGGACTTGTCGGAAATCCTGGGCCAAGCGGAAGAATTGGACGCCAGCGAAAAATCCGTCGTCGCCAGGCTCAAGGAAATCAAATCCTACGCACCGAGCCAGGGCGTTCCCGAAAAACCACTCGTGCAAATGGCCAGGATGGGTGTCGTGCTGAACGACTGGATGACCGCCCATGCTCTCGACGCGACGGCGATTCAGTGTTGGACCTCCGTGCAGCAAAATTATGGCTGCAACACCTGCACCCTGATGAGCATGATGAGCGAACGTTTCATGCCCAGCGCCTGCGAAGTGGACGTGACCGGCGCGCTCACGATGTATGCGATGCAGTTGGCCGGCAATACGCCGGCCGCGCTCGTGGATTGGAACAACAATTATGCGGACGATGACGACAAATGCGTTCTTTTCCATTGCGGCAACTGGGCAAAAACGTTCCTGCCGGACATCAAAATTGCCACCGCGCCGATCCTCGGCACCATTGTCGGCGAAAAAAACACGTACGGCGCCCTCGCCGGTCGCACGCCGGCCGGCCCGCTCACCTTCGGCCGGATCACCACGGCGGATACCGAAGGAAAAATCCGCGCCTATGTCGGCGAAGGCGAACTCACCAACGATCCGCTCAACACGTTTGGCACCCGCGCCGTCGCCCACGTGCCGAAACTGCAGAAGCTGATGCGCTATGTCTGCAAGCAAGGCTTCGAGCACCACGTCGTGATGACCCAATCGAAGTCCGCCGACATCCTGGCCGAGGCCTTGGGAAATTATTTCGGTTGGGAAGTGTATGAGCACACGCACGAAATCTGAAACTCGAATGACCGACCGCGAACTCGAACTCAAATCCATTCAACTCCGGCGCAGTTTGCTCCGGCACATTTATCATGCCGGCGCGGGCCACACCGGTGGCAGCCTCTCCTGCGTGGACATCCTGAACGTCCTTTATAATCGAATCCTCCGTGTTTCACCGGAAACCTTCGGTGATCCGCATCGTGACCGGTATATCCAGAGCAAGGGCCACTCCGTCGAAGCGCTTTATGCCGTGCTCGCCGATCGCGGCTTTTTCCCGGAAGCGGAATTGGAGACCCTCTGCCGCTATCAGTCTCCCTTCGTCGGCCACCCGACCCGCAAGGTCCCGGGCATTGAAATGAACACCGGCGCGCTGGGTCACGGTTTGTCCATTTCGGTCGGCCTGGCCCTGGCCGGGAAACTGGATGCCACCCCGTATCGCGTGTTTACGCTCCTCGGCGACGGCGAACTGGCCGAGGGTTCAAACTGGGAAGCCGCCATGGCGGCCGCACATTACAATCTCGACCATCTCACCGCCATCGTTGACCACAACACGCTCCAGATTACCGGGCGTACCCGCGACGTGTGCAGCAACGAGCCACTGGACGAGAAATTCCTGGCCTTCGGCTGGGCGGTCCGCTCTGTGAACGGCCACCATTTCGCCGAACTCACCAAAGTGTTGAGCCAACCGGCGGAAACCGGCAAGCCGACCTGTGTCATTGCCAACACCGTCAAAGGCCGGGGCGTGAGCTTCATGGAAGACGTGGTCAAGTGGCATCATGGCGTCCCGAGCGACGCTGATTTCGAGCGCGCCATGAAGGAATTGGCAGCAGCCGAGAACCGGCTGAGGGAGGTGGCGGCATGAGCGCACCGGCCTCTTCCCTGTTTTCGCCTGCGGCAAAGGCAATGGCGGAAAAGCTCGGTTTAAAAATGGGCCGCGCCAACCTCGACGAATTTGCCGCCACGTTGCTCGAGCTTGCGAAAGCCAACCGCAATATTGTTGCCGTCACCAGTGACTCGCGCGGTTCGGGCAAACTGGGTCCGTTTGGCGAGGCGCTACCCGGGCAATTGATTGAGATTGGCATTGCCGAACAAAATCTCGTCGGCATCACGGCGGGCCTGGCGGCGGCGGGCAAAAAGGCCTTTGGCGTTTCACCGGCGTGTTTTCTCACAGCCCGCTCGTTGGAGCAGATCAAGAACGATGTTTGCTATTCAGACGTCCCGGCGGTGCTGGTCGGCATCAGTGCCGGCGTGAGTTACGGCGCGCTGGGCAGCACGCATCATTCGCTGCACGACCTGGCGGCATTGCGGGCAATCCACAACATTTCCATCATCGTTCCCGCAGACAATTTTGAGGCCCGCGGGGCCGTCCGCGCCGCGGCGCAAAGCGAACAGCCGGTGTTCATCCGGCTCGGCAAGGCCGCGATGTACGGCCTGCACAAACCTGAAACGAAATTTGATCCCGGCAAAGCGATCACGTTGCGGGACGGCCGGGACGTCGCGTTCCTCAGCACCGGCGAGACGGTGGTGCATTGCCTCCTTGCCGCGGCCAAACTGGCCGAACAGGGATTGCAGTGCCGCGTTCTGAGCCTGCACACGGTCAAGCCGCTCGATACCGAGTCAGTGCTGCGTGCCGGACGCGAGTGCCGTGCCATTGTCACGGTCGAGGAACACAGTGTTCACGGCGGGCTTGGCGAGGGCTGCGCCGCGGCATTGATGCAGGCCGGCGTCTCCGTGCCCTTCCGCATCGTGGGCATTCCCGACGAGGACACCGTCACTGGCGCACAGGCGGACATTTTTCGGCACTACGGTATTTCGATGGAAGGCTTGAGCCATTTGGCTGGTTCGCTACTATGCGTCGCATAAGCCCCATGCGACCTATGAACCAGGAAGGCTTCATCCCACCCCACGGCAACTACCGCGAACTGCTCTCTTACCAGAAGGCCGAGGTTGTTTACGACATCACTTTCCGTTTCTGCCACAAGTTTCTCGCCAAAGGCGACCGCACCATTGACCAGATGATCCAGGCGGCACGATCGGGAAAGCAAAATATCTCCGAGGGTTCAGAATTCTCGGGCACCTCCAAGGAGGTTGAAATCAAGCTTATCAACACTGCCCGTGCCAGCCAGGAAGAACTGCTCAAGGATTGCGAAGATTACCTTCGCGTAAGACATCTGCGCCTCTGGGACAAGAACTCCAGGGAAGCCGGATATGTCCGCCGACTTGGTTGCAAAGCCAACCTGACGTATAAAGACTTCCGCGAGTTTATTGAAACCCGGCCCCCCGAAGTTATCGCCAACATTGCTATCTGCCTGATCCACCAAACCAACTATCTGCTGGATCAGCTTAAGCGCCGGTTGGAACAGGATTTTCTCAAAGCTGGCGGCCTTCGTGAACGCATGACTCGCGCCCGGCTTGAAGCCCGCAAACTTCAATCCCATTAGACCCATTCGACTCATTTGCCACATGCCCCTCATCCTCTCCCTTGACCAAAGCACTTCCGCCACCAAGGCAGTGCTGTTCGATTCGCAAGGCAAGGTGCTGGATCGGGCGTCACGGGAACACAGGCAGATTTATCCGCAGCCCGGCCGGGTCGAACACAACGCCGAGGAAATCTGGCAGAACGTTTTGACAGTGGCCCGTGAGATCGCTGGCCGGAATCGTGACCAGCTGGCGCAACTCATCGGGGTGAGCATCACCAACCAGCGCGAAACCATCCTGGTGTTCGACCGGGCCACCGGCAGACCGCTGCACAACGCCATCGTCTGGCTGTGCCGCCGTGGCGAACCTATTTGTCAAAAACTCCGCGAACAGGGACTCGACGAAATGGTTCGAGGGAAAACCGGGCTGAAAATTGACACCTATTTCTCGGCCTCAAAAATCAAGTGGCTGGTCCGGGAAAATCCGGAAATCGCCGCAAAACTCAAGAGCAGCCAGGCCATCGTGGGGACCATTGACGCCTGGCTGGTGCATCGGCTGACAGGTGGAAAAGTCTTCGCCACCGATCATACCAATGCCAGCCGGACACTGTTGTTTGACATCAACCGACTGCGCTGGGATGAGCAGCTGTGCGAACTCTTCGACGTGCCGTTGAATGCGCTGGCGGAAGTTCGCGAAAGTGCGTCGCCATTTGGCGAGACCGATCTGGATGGCATCCTGCCACACCGGGTGCCCATTTGCGGCGTCATGGGCGATTCGCAGGCTTCCTTGTTTGCGCAACGTTGTTTTCAGCCAGGCATGGTCAAGGCAACCTTTGGCACGGGCACGTCCGTGTTGCTGAACATCGGCGATAAATTCCGCCTTTCGGAGCGCGGCGCGGTTTCAGCCCTGGCCTGGGTCTGGCGCGGGCAACCAACTTACGCCTTCGAAGGCATCATCAATTTTTCGGCGGCGACGATTTCCTGGTTAAAAGACCAGCTGGGCCTGATTCAAAGCTCCTCCGAGGCGGAACAGCTGGCGACCTCCGTGCCGGACAACGGCGGAGTATATCTCGTGCCGGCCTTTTCGGGGCTGAGCGCGCCGTATTGGAAGCCGGAGGCACGGGCCGCCATCATCGGCATGACCGCCCACACGCGCCGGGAGCACATCGCGCGCGCGGCGGAAGAGGCCATCGCCTATCAAATCCGTGACGTGCTGGAAATGATGCGGGCGGATGCGCCAATCAAACTGCAGAACCTCTACGCCGACGGCGGACCGACACGTGACCAGTTTCTTATGCAATTTACGGCAGATTTGGCGGAACTGGAACTCAAGGTCGCGGAAGTCCCGGAATCTTCCGCCTGGGGCGCAGCGATGAGCGGATTGCTGGGATTGGGAATCTGCCATTCCCTGGACGACCTGGCGGCGTTGCCGCGCGAAATCCGGAGTTACCGGCCGCGGATGGACCCCGCCCAGGCCAAACGGCTCTATGACGGATGGCTCGCAGCGGTGAAACGGACATTGTAGCCGGGTGCAGGAAATTGAAAGCGGATTGGCGTTTTTCGTAAATGAATTGCCAGTTTTTATATCTTCCCTTTTTCAGATGTCCTTGTTTTGAATTCATCCAAACGCAATCATCACGCATGACCATAAGGCGCTCGCTTGTCTCGTTATCGGTTTTTCTGCTGTTGACGCTGGCGGCGGTGAGCAATGCGCGGGGCGAAAAGATTCCGCCGCCGGTTCTGTGGTTTGAGCAACCGGCGGCGCACTGGACCGACGCCCTGCCCATTGGCAATGGCCGGATGGGAGCGATGATTTTCGGCGGCGTCCCGGATGAACGCATCCAATTCAACGAGGACACCCTCTGGAAAGGTTATCCGCACGATTACGTCCGTGCCGGCGCTCATGACCATCTGGCCGAAATCCGGCAACTGTTGTTCAATGGAAAAGCCAGGGAAGCCGCCGACGTGATCCGGAAATACTTTCTCAGCGATCCGGTGCGCCAAAAAGCCTATCAGCCCTTCGGCGATCTACATTTCCATTTCATCGGCTACACCAACGTCACGGACTACCGCCGCCAGCTGGACCTTGATTCCGCGGTCGCCCGCGTGACGTATCGCGCCGACGGAGTGAGTTACCAACGCGACGCCTTTGCCAGCTATCCGGACCAGGTAATCGTCGTGCGGTTGACCGCGGACAAACCCGGCCACATCAGCTTCGCGCTCAACCTGGACAGCCCGCAAACCAATTCCCGGACCCAAGCCATTTCGGCGGACACGCTGGCACTGACCGGGCAGGTCGAAACCGGCGGATTGCGTTTTGCGTCGCAAGTGCGCGTGGTCGCGGACGGCGGTCAAATCAGCACCAACGGAAACATCCTCACTGTCAATAACGCCAATTCCGCCACCGTGCTTCTGGTGGCAGCCACCAGCTTCAAAAATTTTCAAGACATCAGCGGGCAACCCGACGCACGATGCGTGAACGATCTGGCCAAACTCAACCAGCAAAGTTATGAATCTCTTCTGGCCAATCATCTGGCCGACTATCGCGGCCTTTTCCAGCGGGTAACTTTTAACCTCGGTCACACTGACCGCGCCAGGCTGTCGACGGACAGGCGCCTGGAATCGGTGAAGACCTACGGCCTGGAGGGCGACCCGGCGCTGGCGGCGTTGTATTTTCAATACGGCCGTTATCTGCTCATCGCCAGCAGCCGGCCGGGCGGGCAGCCGGCCAACCTGCAGGGTCTTTGGAACGAAGACCTTAACCCGCCCTGGGAATCCAAGTGGACCCTCAACATCAATTGCGAAATGAATTATTGGCCCGCCGAACTCGCCAACCTGGGCGAATGCACCGGACCGCTCTTTGATATGATTGACGACCTGGTCATCAGTGGCGGTCGTACCGCCCGGGAACAATACGGCTGTGGCGGCTGGGTGGTGCATCACAACACCGACCTTTGGCGCGGCGCGGCGCCCATCAACAACATTGACGGTGTCTGGCCGACCGGCGGCGCCTGGTTATGTTATCATCTCTGGGAACATTACCTCTTTACCGGCGATAAGGAATTCCTTGCGCATGCCTACCCGGACATGAAATCAGCATCGCAATTTTTTGTGGATGACCTGGTCAAAGATCCGAAAACCGGGTGGTTGGTCACCTCGCCGTCCTATTCGCCTGAACAAGGAACACTCTGTTACGGCCCGACGATGGACAATCAACTCATCCGCGCTTTGTTCAATAACACCATTGCCGCGGCCAACATTCTGGGAACGGACAAGGAATTCGCGGCGAAGCTGGCCGAAGTGCGCGATCAACTGCCACCCAATCAAGCCGGTACATACGGCCAGTTGCAGGAGTGGATTGACGATATTGACAAACCGGATAACAACCACCGCCATATGTCACCGTTGTGGGCGCTCTATCCGGGCGCGGAGATCACACCGGCTGATCCCAAAATCTGGAACGCCGCCCAACTGCTGCTCAAATGGCGTGGTGACGGCAGTACCGGCTGGAGTTACGCATGGCGCATCCCGCTTTGGGCGCGTGTCGGGGATGGTGAGTTCGCCTGGCGGCAACTGAATCTGCTGTTCCAACGCCGAACGCTGCCGAATTTGTTCGATCTGTGCGGGCCGTTTCAGATTGACGGTAATTTCGGCGCCACGGCCGGCATGATAGAAATGCTGCTGCAAAGCCAATGGACGGAAAGGCACGACGGCCATCCGGTGCGCATCGTCCAACTGCTGCCCGCTTTGCCGAAGGAATGGCCGTCCGGCTCGATCTCCGGCATTTGCGCCCGGGACGGATTCGTGGTGGACTTGGCATGGGACAACGGCCAGTTGACGCGCGCGGCCATCCACTCAAAGCTTGGCCGGCCCT
>JANWKE010000186.1 GCA_025451535.1 Verrucomicrobiia bacterium | reverse complement strand
CAGCGCGTATTACAAGGGCGACGAGCGCAACCCGCAGCTCCAGCGCATCTACGGCACGGAGTTCAAGAACAAGTCCCAGCTAGACGAGTATTTCAAGATGCTCGAGGAGGCCAAACGCCGCGACCATCGCAAGATCGGCCAGGAGATGGGGCTGTTCGCGATTGACACGGAATACGTCGGGCCGGGCCTGCCGCTGTGGCTGCCCAAAGGCACCGCCATCGTCGAGGAACTGGAAAAGCTGGCGAAGGAAACGGAATTCGCCGCCGGCTATGTGCGGGTGAAAACGCCGCACATCGCGCGGGAGAAAATGTATTTAACTTCCGGTCATCTGCCGATTCTTTACGCGGAGTCAATGTTTCCGCCGATGGAGTTGCACGAAGATTTGGCTGACGGAAAAGCTGGCGCGGCGCGTTGCGATGAATCAAGCAAAGCATCTCTCGCTCAATTCAAAGCCCTGACTCACTTTGTTCAAACTGCGAAGAGTGGTGCGGTATCAGCGGAAGAGATAAACAATTTGGTTGGCGCGATTGAGGAATCACAAAAGAAGACGGATGAGTTTCTTTCAAAGATGAAAGAGCCTGAGCGCTACTACCTCAAAGCGATGAACTGCCCGCATCATCACCGCATTTTTGCGGCGGAACCGCGGAGTTACCGCGATCTGCCGTTGCGCCTGGCCGAATACGGCACCTGCTATCGCTACGAGCAGTCGGGTGAATTGTTCGGCCTCATGCGCGTCCGCAGTTTGAATATGAATGATGCGCACATCTATTGCACACCAGAACAATTCGCCGCCGAGTTCAACGCCGTCAATGAGATGTATCTGAAGTACTTTAAGATATTTGCTATCGACAAATACGTGATGCGTTTCAGCACGCACGACCCGTCGCGCCTGACCGGCGACAACGCCAAGTTCGTCAACGAACCGGAACTCTGGAAGCAGACCGAGGACATGGTCCGCCAGACGCTGATTGATTCGAAGATTCCCTACGTCGAGGTGCCGAACGAGGCGGCATTTTACGGCCCGAAGATTGATGTGCAGGTCTGGAGCGTCATCGGCCGCGAATTCACGCTGGCGACGAACCAGGTGGACTTCGCCGTCCCCAAACGCTTCGGCCTGGTCTATCGCGACAAGGACAACACAGACAAGACGCCACTCTGCATCCATCGCGCGCCGCTGGGCACGCACGAGCGGTTCATCGGCTTCCTCATCGAGCATTACGCCGGCAATTTTCCGCTCTGGCTTGCGCCGGAACAGGTGCGCGTGCTGACCATCGGCGAGGAGGAGCCGCTGGTGAATTATGCCAAGGCCATCGTAACCGAACTCCGCGCGAATTTCGTCCGTTGCGAATCGGATTTCTCGTCGAACAAAATCAACGGCAAGATCCAGGAGGCGGAGACGGCAAAAGTACACACCATGCTCGTCATCGGCGGCCGCGACATGGAAGCGGGGAATGTTTCCGTCCGTCTGCACGGCAAAGGCAACGTCGGTGCCAAGCCGAAGGCGGAAGTGATTGCGGACATTTTGGCGGCGATCAAAGAACGCCGGGCGTGATACTTCGCCACTCCTCAGTAGGCGGGAATGATTTCAGCCGTTTGCAACGTCACCGGACCGAGCAGACCTGATTCCAGTAGTGGCGAAGCTTTCGTGTAGTGACGCCACGCCGTGAAAGTCAGCCGGCCGGTGGGGCTGGGCTTGCCTGCCAGCAGCCATTGCGGCCACGCCTTGAGTTGCTGGCCGTCCCACTCGCAATCCGGCGGCAATTGCTCGTCGCCAATCAGCCGGTTCGGCCAGAGGTTGGTGACTTTCAGCACCAGCTGGTTCACGCCCGGTTTCGCGGCAGGGGTGACGTTGACGCGGAACGGCGGTTTCCACAGCACACCGAAGTCCTGTCCGTTCAGGGAAACTTCGGCGAAATTTTTCACCGCGCCGAGGTCAAGCCAGAGTTCACGGCCCGGAGTCAACCGGTCGGCGGGAATCTCGATTTCCTTTTCGTAAGTCGCCGTACCCGAAAAGTATCGCACTCCGCCGTTTGTGTGGTCGGTCCAGGAAATCAATTGTTCCAGCGTGACGGACGGTGGTGCGCCCCAATCGGGTGGAAAATTTAATTTCCAGGGGCCGTTCACTGTTTGTGGCGGAGGCACAGCTGTCGCGTTGGCGTGCAAAATCTTTCCGCCGGCCCTGCGTAATTCGACCCGGCCGTTGTTCCAAGCAGTCACTACCGGCGAACCGCCGGCGGCAATGTTTATCTCCCATTCCGGGGCCTGGCCGATGGACAGGGTTGCCGGCAGCATAAGCGTTTCGCCTTCAGAGACGGTTTCACGGCCGGGCTGGCCGTCCAATGTATAGTTCACGCGCAATTCCTTTTCGTGCAAAAACACCGGGTCGCGGCCAAGGGTGTCATTGTTCACGATGACGACCAGCTGGCCGTCATGTGCCAGTTGGGAAAGTTCCGCCGTAACATCCATTCCGCCTGCGCCGTCAATGGCCGTGTAAGTTGCGCTCACAATCGTCAGCTTCGGCAGGCGGGCGGGTTTGGCGGATTTGGCGGTAAAACTTCCGTTGGCTGAAACGATGTGGTCCACGCCGCCCGCTGCACGGCGGAAGATGACGAACACGGAGCCGGCGGGATCGAAATTCAGCCGCACGGTGGTGCGCCCGTCTGGCTCACTCCAAATCGGCGCGGGTTCAATGACGCCGGTGTCCGGATGCCACAATTCGGGAATCTTCCCGCGGACGCGAAACGTGCACTCGACGGAATCAAATTGCCGGCGTTGATTGGAAACGAAATAAATATCCGCATCGCCCGCGATGCGATGCGCATAGGCCAAGTGTGCGGCGGCGGACACGCCATGGTATTCAAAATCCGGTTTCAAATTTTGTTCGGCAAAAATGTCAGCCAAAGATTTGCCCCAAACAATGCGGCCTTTGCCGCTGGAATGTTCCAGAACGGTTTTGCCGTCACATTGGCTCCAGAGTTCATCCGCCATTCTCTCCACTTGCGCGTCGCATTCCGGATAATCCTCGAGGCTCGGCGAATGTTGCGGTCGTGGACCGACGACGGTGGCGCCGGCGCGGACCAGGTTGCCGAGGCACTGTAACATTGGCGGCGTCAGGTTTCTGTCGTCGGGCGGCAGAATCAGCACGGCGTAATTCGCGCCGCTGGCCAGCGTAATGCGGCCATCCTTCACGGTTGCGCCGTGCAGCAACACGTCGGCGTCAACGGCGTCGTAATCGTAGCCGGCGGGCAGCGGGGGATTGCCGGCGCGCATTTCCACCGGCGCGCTCTGGCCGTCGAAATACGCGGCATCATCCGCGGCGCGGCCCTGTTGCAGCAAAAATTCGCAGCGCGAAATGTAATCGATCCAAGGTTTTCCCTGCGACCACCACGTCTCGGTGCGTTCGAAGTGAATTCCCCAGGGGCCCATCGTCATGCCCGGCCAACGATTGGTCCACGGTTGCATGGCATAACGATGAAAAGTGTAACGGTTCAAGCCCTGGCAGAACATCAAATCGCCGAGTGTTTTAAGTGAATACGGATCATTCTGCCACCGCCCGTGTTCGGGGCTCGCCGTGAACGACTCGGCGCCGACAATGGTTTTGCCGTAAATATGCGCGATGGATGCGGCGAGTTTGATGGAAGGATCACCTTGGCTGCCGGTCCAAAATTCGCCCATCACGACGTCGGCGGGCGCGCCGCAGGGCAATGATTCAAACGGGCCGGTGTAAGGCTCGACCGCGCTCTGCAAACCGTGCCGGCGGCAGAGTTCGGCAAAACGGCCATAATAATTTTCCGCGAACAAATCGGCGGTCGTCCGGCGCATGTCCCAGAGAAAACGCTCGGTAACCACCGGACTGTCCACGACGCGGTGAGTAAAGGCCGGCAGGAATTTGAGCGGATCATAACCGCGCCGCTTTTCAAATTCCGCGCGAAAATTTTTCGTCCAGTCCTGACCTCCGACTTCGTAGCTGTCAATCAGCGAAGCGTTCAGGGCCCTGCCGGCCAACGGACCGATGTCGTCCAGTACCTTCTGCATGAAGCTATCCCAGTGCGCTTCGAGCGCGGCCGGATCGAGTTTGTCGCACTCCAGTCCCGTGCCCGCTTCGGGAGCGGGATGGTTGTTCACGCCCGTCGGCGTGTAGCCGAGGCGCAGGATGATCCATTGGCCCGGCGGAACCTTCCATCGGAGCCGGCCGTCGGCTGCAAGGTTCGCCGTCAAATCCACAATTTCTTCGCGCGGAATGGCGTTGGTCGCAGTGTCAACGGACGGCGGCGGCCGGACGAACGTGTCGTCCACCGGGCTCTTCGCGAGTAACCGCACCGCGGCCAGTTGGCGCGCGTTGGCAGGGAATATCAACGTGCTGCCTTCATCCGCGGTTATGGTCTCCGGCTGGCCGGCGAGGGTGAATTCGACGCGCAATTGTTTGACCTGCCCGTAGGCCGGATCGCCGCCCATTTCACCATTGCCGACGACGACTGATTTTTGACCGCGCTCGAGCAGGGCGCTGATTTTGGCCGTTACATTCGCTGAACCGCCGCCGTTCTTCGCTTCGTACACAGCACGCCTGATTTTCAATTTCCCTGCGGGCACCGCGGTGCCGGAAACGTTGTCCGCTGCAACGGGCGCCTTAAAGGCCAGCACGGCGACGTCGCGGTAAAAACCGAGTGTCATCGGCGGTGGCGGCAGCATGGCAGCAAAGACGACGGGACCTTGGATGCGGGTTTCGCTGGAAGTGAGGCGCTGCATGGCATTGGTGACGCTGTTCCACGGTCCGCCGCTGCTGGACCAACCGGCGCAATTTTCCACGCAGAGTTTCAGGTCCAGCCGGTCCGCCTCCTGGACGGCGAATTTGAAATCCGCCCGCCATTCCGGACTCATGAACGCCACCGATCCCCGCGGGATGCCGCAGTCCACGTTCACAATCGTCGCGCCGCCGAGGCCGATTTGCTTCATCGCCTCCAGGTCGGCCGTGATGCCGGCCCGGGTGATGTTGCCGTTCATCCAGTGCCACCAGGTCTGCGGCCGGGCGGAATCCGGGGGGTTGAGAAAGCCTGATTCCAGCGGATCCGACGGGATGGCCGAACCGGTAAATGCAGACAAAATTAAAGCCAGGATTGGGAGCAGAAGTGGGTTCGATTTCATCGTGCGTGTGAATGGGCCAAGCCAAGATGTTGCCGGGCCTTTGCCCTGACAAGGTTAAAGCAAATGACTATCAGTGGAAACTCCGCGCTGGAAACGGGAAATGGTGGCGGGTATTCTGGCACCCATCAAACAACGAAGAGGTAAGTTTGCCGGTGACCGGGCCTGATGCCATTTTTCTCGAAACGGAACGGATGTATTTCCGCCGGTTTCGCGTTGAGGACGCGGAGGTGTTGTTTGAGCTCGACAACGAACCGGCGGTGATGCGGTTCATCTCCCAAGGCCAACCCACGCCGCTGTCCCAAATCCAAAACGAAATCATTCCTCGCTGTTTCGATCAGTACCAACAAACACCGCCCCGTGGTTTCTGGGCAGCGCATCTGCGCGATGATGACGAGTTCATCGGCTGGTTTCATCTGCGACCGGACCGGATTTCGCCCGGCGAAATGGAGCTGGGCTACCGGCTGAAGCGTAGCGTCTGGGGGCGCGGCCTGGCGACGGAAGGCGCGCGGGCCTTGCTCAAACGCGCCCTCGGCGAATGGGGCTATGCGAAGGTTTGTGCCCGCACGCGGGCCGGCCATCTGGCATCTCGTCGCGTGATGGAAAAGGCCGGCCTCACCTTCGAGGCCGAATTTTTTTATGGGGAGAATGTGCTGCCCGGCTGGACGGAAGCAGAACGCCGCGCCGTCAAATATTCGACCAGGAGCGGGCCGGCTTCGCGGATTTTTGAAGTGCCCGGCGAGAACCGCGCGGCTACAATCGGGTCATGAACGTGAACGTTACTTACTATTTGGACGTCGTCTCGTCCTGGTGTTATTGGGCGGAACCGGCGTGGGCGGAACTGAAAGAGCGCTACGCGAAGTCGCCGGTGGAATTCAGTTGGAAAATCGCGTTGCTGGACGAGTCGGGGATGTCAAAATCGCGGGCGCAAGCGGAGTGGTTTTACCGGCGCAGCGGCACTATCATGCGCTCGCCGTTCATGCTGAATTCCGGTTGGCTGACCCATTCGAAGGAATATCTTCCCCCGAACTGTGTGGCGGAAGCGGCGAAGGATTTTGGCGCCACAGACGATCGCGTGCGTCTGGCGCTCATGGCAGCGGCCATGCGCCAGGGACAAAACGTTGGCGACTGGGACGTGTCGGTGGCCGTGGCCGCCAAAGCTGCCGGTCTGGATTCTGCAGCACTGCTGCAAGCGGCGCGTTCGCCGGAGATCGAGAAGCGCGTGCGGACAGCGACAGCGGAATTTCAAGCATTGCAGGTGACGCAGCGACCGGCCTTCCTTTTGAAAAGCAATATTGACGACCGGGCAGTTTTCTCCGGACTGGTGAAAATCGGTCCGCTGGCCGCGACGATTGACGCCATGCTGGACGACGCAGCGGCTTATGCGTCACATGCTGCGCATTTCGGCTCGCCGCCGCCCGGTTGAGCGATGCGACGGCAACGGCAATCCCGGTGCCAAACCAAAGCCTGAAGTGATCGCGGAGATTTTACTTGCGATTACCGAGCCAAGGGCGTGAAGTCGGGGATGTAGAGTTGGTCGTGGCTCCCGCCAGCCAGGACTGGCGGTCAACGAGCGAAACCCGTGAACGCATTTATACAGAAGGCCTTGGGGATACTGATCAACCGGGCCGGTGAAGGTCCGTGGCACTCCAAATCGGTCCTCGCCGCGTTTGCGCTGGTCGTGATGGGCCTGGCGATTTGGGTCTCCGACATCAAAAACGGCCCGCCGCAAAATCACGCGGGTACCATCGTAACCAATGCGCCGGGAATCACTTCGTCCGCTACCGCCAGTGCTCCGGCTGAAACGCAACGGGGCTGGAGCAAGCCGTTCCCGTTTTATGTGCCGATCGGCGCCAGCTACGTGGCGGGATTTTGCATCGGCTGGATTTTCCGGAAATTGATCCGGCTCATGGTGCTTACCGCGGCATTGGTCGTTGCGTTGCTGGCGTTGGGAAGATTTGTGGGGTGTGACACGACCCACACCCGGGAGCAGGTGAAACACACCGGCGAATGGGCGCAGCACGAGGTGACAGCGGCAAAGGATTATCTCAGGCACCTCCTGCCGTCGGTGGGTGCGGGTGGGGTTGGAACTTTTCTGGGTTTCCGGCGCCGGAGTAAAGCGGCCGTGCCTGAATCCGGAACCGAAATTTCTCCGCCTGCCAAATGACTTTTGAGAACGGCGCACCCCGGGTACGGAAGTAATCGGGGAAATTCCGGGCGGCGGGCGTGTTACCGGCGCAAGACATTATCCCTGCCGAAGATCAATTAGAATTACTTTGCTAATAATGTTGTTTTTTTATGTTGCTGCAAGGTGATTTTACGAGTTTAATGCGATTGCTATCTGAGGCACAGATCGGCACGCGTGAAATCCATTCGCGAACCGGCGCGGTCGAAATCGGAGCGAGTTTTCGGGATTACTCCCTCTAAAGGTATCGGCGTCGTCCTCGACGGTTGGCATGCCCCTCGTTTCCTTCACCCTCAAAGCTGGAAAGGTTGTCCTGTATGAAAGTGTTCCTGATTTACGTCAACGATGAAAATTTCTACCGGCTGCTGCCCGAAGAGCTGGGCGGCTCGAAGGCGGGCGATGCGCGGATCAAGGTGATGGGGTTCCCGCCGCTGGGCATCGAGACGCTCGCGCCCGTCCTGCGCCAGCACGGCCATCAGGTGCGCATGTTCGACACCTGCCATCCGCAGATGAAGGAGCCGGACATTGCCCGCGCCTTGCGGGAAGACCCGCCGGAGATCGTAGCCCTTTCCTTCCTGTCCACGACCACCTATCCCGGCGTCAAGAGCATGGCACAGGTGGTCAAGGCCGAGCTGCCGGATGTGCCGATCATCTGCGGCGGTGTTTTTGCCACGATGAACCAGGAACGGATCCTGAAGGACTGCCCTTACATCGACGCCGTCGGCGTCGGCGAAGGCGAGGAATTGCTGCCGGATTATCTGGACCATCTTGACGAGCCGGCCAAAGTCACCGGCCTCATCTGGCGGGACGACGGCAAAATCGTCAAGAACATGCCCCGCCCCATCATCAAGGATTTGAACCAATTTCCGTATCCGGACCGGATGACGCTGCCGATTGATTATATCGAATCGCTGCCACTCGACGTGCCGGCGGTGCTGTCGCTGGAGAAATTTTGCACGATGCAGACGTCGCGCGGTTGTCCTTATACCTGCATCTACTGCGACATTCCGTCGTTGACCAACGGCAAGTGGCGGTTCCGTTCGCCGGAGCATGTCCTGGGCGAGATGCAGCAGCTTCACGACCAGGGCTACCGTTCGATTTACCTCACCGACGACCATTTCCTTTTGAAACGGGACCGCATCAGCCGGATTTGCCAGAACATCATTGACCACCAGCTGGCGTTCAAGTGGGGCTGCGAAGGCCGCGTGGATTCCGTGGCGGTGGACCAACTCCCGATCATGGGCAAGGCCAATTGCAGTTTCCTGGCGTTTGGCGTGGAATCGGGAACGCAAAAAATCCTCGACCGGCTCGACAAGCGCCAGACGCTGGCGCAAATCGAACATGCCGTCGGCGAAGCCAAGCGTTGCGGCATCGAGCGGGCGCATGGATTTTTCCTGGTCGGTTCTCCCGGCGAAACCGAGGAGGACATTCTGGAGAGCTTCCGCTTTTGCGCCCGGCTCAAGCTGGACACTTTCGGGTTCAACCGGCTGTGTGTTTATCGGGGCACGCCCTTGTGGCAGGAGTATCTCGAACGCGGCATTCTGGATGACGAACGGGACTGGGACAAGTGGTTCAAGTGCTCGGACATTGATCCGACCGTCCTGCCCAGCGAGGTGGTCAACCGCGCCCGACAGAAGGGTTACGCGCTGCTGTTTGCCCATCGGCTTCTCTTCCGGCCCATCCAGACCTTCAAGCTGCTCCGCACCCTGGGCCGGCACATGAAGTTCACGGATATTCTCAGGCTGTTGAGCAGTCCTTTCCGAAGACGGAAGCTGAATCGCAAACCGGAGTTGCCGGCCCGGATGATTGAACGCGGCCTGACCGCGCCGGTGAGAACCGCCGTGCCGTTGGACATTCCCAGTGTTCCCGCCTAGCGCCGTGACGTGGATTTTGCTGGCGGCCGGCAAAGGCGGGCCGTTATTTTGCCACGGTGATTCAGCATTATTGGTCGGTTTTTGCCGAATTGATAGTAACGCCATTCGAGCACGTCACGCTGGTTTGGGGCATTGTCCCGTTGTATTTCGGATTGCTGCTGAACGAGCTGACGGCGGACAAGGCGAATTTCCGGACGGCCGTCCAATCGGGCTTCAGTTTTCTCTGGGCGGGCGCACAATGGCTGTGGCCGTATTTCTCGCACCAGGTGGACATGCCGCCCATCCGGCTCGCCTCGCTGCCCGTGAACCTGCTGGTGACGTTTTTGACCATTGCGTTGGGCGTGGTCGCACTCATCAGCGGCATCCGCAAAAAATATCCCAAACACTTGCATTTCATCGGCCACACACGCTTTGCCAATTATTTCATGATCAGCATCTTTCCGATCCAATCGCATTACCTGCCGTGGACGTGGGATCGGCTGGCGGCCATCGCGCTGTTCGCCGTGCCCATCTGGCTGGTGTTGCACTTCGGCCTGATGCCGGTCCGCAACCGCTGATGGAACCGCTGGCCGGCTGCCTTGCGGCGGCACCGCAAAACCCGGGCGGAATTGATTGCACAGAGGGTGGCGGCAATTAAAGTTAACGCGCATGTCTTGGAATGAACTGTTGTTCGATTTCGTGACCTTGTGGGTGACGGTGGACCCGATCGGCACCGTGCCGCTCTATTTGTCGGTGACCAAGGACATGACCGCGGTCACGCGCAAGCGGGCGGCCATGCGCGCGACGCTCATCGCGTTTGGCCTGCTGGCCGGCTTTCTTTACCTCGGCCAATATCTCCTGGAGGCAATGCGGATTGAAATGCTGTCGTTTCAGATTGCCGGAGGGATCGTGTTGTTTCTCTTCGCCTTGACGATGATTTTCGAGAAGAGTTCGGGGTATGACGTACCGACCGGTGACGGCCACGACGTCGCGATTTTTCCACTGGCCATGCCGTCCATCGCCACACCGGGCGCGCTGCTGTCGGTGGTGGTGTTGACGGACAACAACACGCACAGCTTCTTTCAGGAAACGCTCACGTGCGCGGTCATGGCCTTTATCCTGGCCACCACGCTCGTCCTGATGTTGCTGGGCAATTGGATTATCGGATTGATCGGGCGGTCCGGCGCGAGTGTCCTCAGCCGGGTGATGGGGATGCTTCTCGCGGCAGCAGCCGTACAGATGGTTTACAGCGCCTGCCACGGCCAGTTGGGTCCGGGTTGAAACTTCTGTTCGGGCGTAATGCGAAATTGAACTTTTCGCGAGGGACGTGATATCCTCACTGCATGGGACGCCAATGGTTGCATGCCAAACGTCTGGTCGCCGGGCTGAAGAAAGGCCGGGCCACCGGCAAGCTTGTCCGCGAAATCTCGATCGCCGCCAAACTGGGCGGGGCCGACCCCGATGCCAACGCGCGCCTCACTGCGGCGATTGAAAAGGCGCGCAAGGAGAGCGTCGCCCGCGAGGTCATTGAACGTGCCATCAAAAAAGGCGCGGGCACCGGCGACGAAAAACTCGTAATGGAGCACGTGGTTTACGAGGGATACGCGCCGCATAAGGTGCCGGTGATCGTCGAAGTGCTTACCGACAACGTGAATCGCAGCGCACCAGAAATCCGCGTGCTGTTCAAGAAAGGCCAGCTCGGCACGGCCGGCAGCAACAAATTCCTTTTCGACCACGTCGGCCTGGTGGAGGCACATCATCCGGACGCGAACATGGATCGCGAGGCCGCCGCCATTGAAGCCGGCGCCAACGAGGTCGAAGCGCTGGCGCCCGAGCAAAACGACGACATCCCGGAGGGCACGGCGGGGGCGCGGTTTATTTGCGATCGCACGGCGGTCCACGCCGTCTCCCAATGGCTTTTACAGAACGGCTGGACCGTGGTGACCAGCGAGCCGGGCTACCTGGCGAAAACGCATCCGGACCTTACCGAGGCACAACGCGCGGAGGTGGGTGAATTTCTCCAAAGTCTGGACGACCATGATGATGTCCACCGCATCTGGGCGGCCGTGAGATAACGACCCGATCAGCTCAGACGCATCGGCATGACCACGTAAAGGAAGGGACCGTTTATCTTTAAAACTCCCGGGCTGAGTTCGTCCGTCAATTCGAAGAAAACCTCGTCCTCGGTCAGTGCGTTGAGCGGTTCTATGAGAAATTTTGGATTAAAGGCAATGGAGATTTCCTTGCCTTTATAGTTTACCGCGAGGCTCTCCCGGGCCTCACCTACCTCCGGCGAATTGGCGGTAATGGCCAGGCTGTTCTTGTTGAAGGTCAGCTTGACGGAGTTGGCTTTTTCGCTGGTCATGATTTCGGCGCGCCGGAGGGCATGCAAAAACTCCTCGCGCACCAGCGGCACCCGCTCCTTGGTCTCACTGGGAATAACCTGGCGGTAATTGGGGTAATTTCCTTCAATGAGCTTCGTGAGGACAAGGACGGAGAATCCCTTGTCATCCTTCAGCTTGAAGGCCGCCTGATTCTCTCCGAACTTGAGCTCCACGTCTCCCTTTTCCTGCAAAAGCCGGTTCAATTCGTTGACGGCCTTGGCCGGAATTATGAATTCGCCCTGGCTCTTTTCTGAAATCTCCACTTCTTCATCCGCGAGTGCCAGCCTTCGGCCATCCGTCGCGACCACGGTCATTTTATGGTCCTTGAGGCTGATGAAAACTCCGTTCAAAACATAGCGGGACTCATCCGTGGAAATGGCAAACGAAGTTTTTCCCAGCATGGATTTGGCTGTTTCCTGGGTCAGTGTCACCTTCTTGTCATCCTTGAACTTCGGCATGGGAGGAAACTCATCCGCTCCAATTCCATGAATTTTATAGAAGGACGTGCCACAACGGACACTGCAGACATTTTTGTCATCCACCTCCATGTCCAGCTCGCCGCCGCTTAACTCACGAACAATTCCAAAGAGTTTCCTGACTGGCACAGTTGTCGCGCCGGCTTTCTTCACCTTGGCTTCCACCGAACAGGCCACGGTTACATCCAGGTCCGTCGCTGTAAATTCAAGCCGTTCTCCCTCTGCCCGCAACAACACATTGGAAAGAATGGGAAGCGTTGTTCGCGAACTGACCACATTTTGAACCGCCTGCAGGCCATTAAGAATTTGCTCCTTCGTGATGGTGAGGTTCATGAGCGGTTAATAGTTTCTTTCTTTATAAAAAAGTATCAGTATTAAGGCCTGTGAATAAGGCAAACAACCATTTGTGTCAACTTTACACCGAAGGAAAATAAGGGAAAGGCAGCGAGGTTTGGAAGATAAAAAGAGAGAAAGTTCCCAAAGTCGGAGTTCTCAACAGATTTAACAGAATCTTCACCGAGAGCTGGAGACTTATTGGCCGAGTTGTGCACGGCCAATGACCCCCGGAAGAACCTGGCAGGTGAAACGGACTTCCTCGGCAGTGGAGTCCCGGCCCAGGGAAAAGCGAATCAGCGCATTGGCCGCGTCCGGCCGGCCAGAAGCAGCAACCACATGTGAGGGTTCAAGGGAACCCGCCGAGCACGCCGAGCCGCTCGAAGCGCAAATTCCCTCGATATCCAGCCCGCCCAGCAGAACAATGCTGTCCGTGCCTTTGACAACAAAAGAGACCGTGTTGGCCAGCCGCTGTTCCCGGGAGCCGACAAACTCCGCACCGCTGATATTCGCAATGCAATCAATCAGTGGTTGAACCAATGGTTTCAGGTGTTTCTCTTTGAAAACCGGGTCAACGACAAATCGCTCCATGGCTTCAACCAGGCCGATGATACCAGCCAGATTCTCCGTGCCCGCTCGCCGTTCATTCTCATGTCCACCGCCAAAAGCAATCGGATCCGGATGGAGCGGGGATTTGACATAGAGCAGCCCGGCTCCTTTGGGCCCATGAAATTTGTGGGCACAAACCGAAACCAAATCCGCATTGAACTGGCCAACGGTTTCAAAGCGCAGCTTGCCAAACCACTGAACGGCATCGGTATGAAATATAATGCCTCGTTCACGGCAGATCGCTCCCAATTCACTCACCGGTTGAATCGTGCCGATTTCATTGTTGGCGGCCATGATGGAAACGAGAATGGTGCCGGGCCGAATCGCCTTTTTTAAGCTGTCCACGGAGACACGGCCCTCGGAATTCACCGGCAGCCTGGTGACTTCGAATCCCTCTTTCTTTTCAAGGTAATCGAAACAGTGCAGGACGGCGTGATGCTCGATGGTGGACGTAATCATATGCCGCCCTTTTGGCTTGAGCAGACGCGCCGCGCCAAAAATCGCCAGATTATTGCCCTCCGTGCCGCCGCTCGTAAAAACGATTTCGCTCGGTTTGCTGCCGAGGACCTTCGCTGCCCGCTCGCGTGCCTCATCCAGCAACGCCCGCGCCTGGCGCCCCACCTGATGCACGCTGGAGGGATTGCCCCAGATTTCGCCGAGAAAAGGCAGCATCGCGTCGCGCACCGCCGGATCCAGCGGCGTTGTGGCGTTGTAATCGAAATAGATCGTCCGCGGCATTGTTCAATGACAAATGAGGCGTGAAACTTGAAGGAAACGCTCATGGTCGCCTCACGTTTCACGCGACTATCTTAAATCTTAAGTCGTAAATCGTAAATGTTTGCCTGGTTTGACACTCCAGAAGGCTTGCTTATCTTGACCGGATGCGGCAACGGCGACCGGGAGCAAGCCACCGCCAAAAAACCGCAAGCTGCCGACAGCAAAAGTTCGCCACCGCATTTAATTTATTTCACGATGATAACGAACAGGTTAACACCGATGCCGGAGACACGGCTGGACGCCCTGCCGCCGCGACAATGTGCCGTTGTGCGCCGGATTGAGACGGATGGCGACGACGTGCAGCGGCTCAAGACGCTGGGCATCTGCGTCGGACGCCGGCTGGAGGTCGTCCGGACCGGTGACCCGCTCGTGGTCCGCGTTTTCGGGTCGCGGCTGGGGCTGTCCGCCTCACTGGCCTCACAGGTCTGGCTGGAAGTCTGCACGCCTGACCATTGCGCGATGCGGGAAGCGCACGAGCATGAGTGATGCCCTGAAATTCGGGTTCGGGGCGTCCTGCTGTGACGAGGGACAGGATGTGGTTCATCTGCCGCATCACTCCTTCACGCTGGCGCTGGTCGGCAATCCCAATGCCGGCAAGACCACCCTGTTTAATGCACTGACCGGTCTCCGCGCCAAAACCGCCAACTTTCCCGGGACCACTGTCGAACGCCGCGTCGGCCGCGCGCACCTCGGCGACCGCCCGATCGTCGTGGTGGATTTGCCGGGGCTTTACAGCCTGGAAAGCTCTTCGCCGGATGAAAAGCTTGCGAGCGACGCGTTGCACGGGCGGCTGGAAAATCACCCGGCGCCCAACGCGGCGCTGGTCGTGGTGGACGCCACGAACCTTGAACGAAATCTCTTTCTCGTCAGCCAGGTGCTCGAATTGGAGTGTCCCGTTGTCGTCGCGCTGAACATGATGGACACCGCCCGGCGCGATGGCATCCGGATTGACGTCGTGAAACTCCGTGCCGAGCTGGGCTGTCCCGTGGTCCCCATTTCCGCGCGCTCCGGCATGGGCATCGGCGAACTCAAGAACGAAATCGAGCGGCTCGTCACCGGCAAGGCCGCAAGCCCCGTTACCCACGCGAAGCCCGCCTGCGCGCTGGGCTGCAGCGGCTGTCCCTACCAGGCGCGCTATGAATGGACGGAACAAATTTCAACGAAAGTGATGGATGCGGCGGCGGCGCGGCGTTCGGTCCGGACCGAAAAGATTGACGACCTCTTCACGCATCCGGTCGCGGGCGTTGTTGTTTTTCAAATCGTCATGCTGCTGCTGTTCGCGCTGATTTTCTGGGCCGCGGAGATTCCGATGGGCCTCATCAGCCAGCTGTTCAGCACGGTGGGCGCCTGGATCGCGGCGCACACGCCGGCGGGCGATTGGCAGAGTTTGCTGGTCAACGGAGTCATCGGCGGGGTTGGCGGCGTGCTGGTGTTCCTGCCGCAAATCTGCATTTTGTTCTTCGCGCTATCGCTGCTGGAGGACACCGGCTAT
>JANWKE010000185.1 GCA_025451535.1 Verrucomicrobiia bacterium | reverse complement strand
TTCCACGGTGACGATCCTGCAGGCTAAAGGCGCGAACCTGGTCGATGATCCGGCGCTGCGGGCAACGCTGAAGGCGTTCGGCAATGACATTCCGGTCGACCGTCGTTCGCCACAAGCGATGATGGCGAAGGCGCTGGCGGTGGCGGCCCGCGCGGATGTCGTGGTGGCAGTGCTGGGGGAATCATCCCTTCCTACGGAGACGTTGAACTGAGCCAGACCAACCTCATCGGCGGCGAGACGCTGCTCGCTTCGGTTGACGTGACCAATACGGGTAAACGCCCCGGCGAGGAAACGGTGCAGTTATATTTGAGCCAACCGGTGGCCAGTGTGACGCGCAGCGCGGAGGACCTGCGCGGATTCCAAAAAGTCAGCTTAAAGTCGGGTGAGACCCGGAAGGTGTCGTTTCGCATCACCCCGGAAGATTTGAAATTCTACAACTCGCAACTCGAATATGACTGGGAACCGGGGGAAATCGTCATCCTTATCGGCGGCAGTTCAAGCCAGGTGAAGTCGGCCCCTGTGCACTGGAACAGGCAGGCAGTTTCAACGCAAACCAAATGAGCAAGCCATCTCTCTATAGGTCAGCATGTTAAAGCAGATAACGGCTCGCAAGTTTGCTATGGGTCCGGGAGGAAAATCACGAAAATATGACTTGACTTTTTTTGCAGGATTCGTCATAAACAGAATGCAATTCAAGGTATAACTGAACAGAATTAACAATCATCTCAAGGATCAGCTATGAAAGCTTTCAATCGCTCCATTTATGTTTCGGTGCTCACGGGCCTTTGTCTGGCGGCAACCACTGGAGCCTATGCGCAAATCAGTTCCATCAATTCCGCCGTAATAACGCCACGGGTTTACAACGACATTCCCGGCGCGACGGGGACTTACCTCAACACCTATCCCGGCTCCGTTACGCTCGGGGAAGCGGGCGTGTCCCAGGCGACCGGTTTTGCCGACCGCGATATTTGGCAATTCTCGAATGACGGATCCACCGCCTACACTCTTGGGGCCGGTGACACTGCGTTCACGGCTTCCTTTACCCTGAATCTTAGCCCCGACACCGGCACGATTGACAATGAAGCGGGCTGGATTATACCCAATGCTAATGGCTCTTTCCCCGGGGGCGATATGCAATTCCTTGCCAAAGGCTCGCAAGATCACTTCCTGGGCTTCTTCGGCGGACCCGGCTTCTGGAACTCGGGCATGGCCTACACGGCAGGCACTCCGGTCACCATGACCATGTCATATTGGCAGACGGGCGCCACTGGTAACTTGCAGTTTTCAGTCAATGGCGTCATTGTTAGCCCGGTCCAATCATGGACTGGAAATCTTGTCGGCGATACAATTGGAGCCTATTTTCAAATTCAAAATGATCCCACCAATCCGAACAACGGCGCCACGGCGGTTTTCAACGGCATCGGTATCTCAGTTCCTGAGCCCGCCACGCTGGCTTTGTTGGGTTTGGGTCTCGTTCCGATGGCACGGCTGCTGCGCCGACGCGCCTGAACCTCAATTCCATCTCTCTGGCACGGCATGACAATCGTCATGTCGTGCTTTTTTTGGCCTCGAATATCAAAGCGCAACGCCAAAGCGCTCGCTCGCTTGTGTCATACCCGGACCGATGGGAAAACGAGGCGGCCAGCACACGCACACCGCCATTGATTTTCCAAAACGTTCCCCCACCCTGCTTGTCAAAGCACTGATTTATAAAATCGTTAAATAGAACATGAAGGCGCTCATTTTGATTTCACCGCTATAGCTCTGGCCGGATTACCGGGCGGATGCCAGACACCCGAGGAGCAGAAACAACAGACAAATCAGCGCCGGTCGACGCAGTCCTCAAACAAAATCAGAAGATGATCAATCGAAACCGGGAGAAAATTCAGAACCGGCAAGACCAGTGACCTTGCGGCCATTTTCTTGTTTCAATGTTGGAACACCTTTCTTAAGCTGAATTAAATCAACATGAAAGCAAGATTCCGACTTTTACTATTCGCCTTCCCGCTCCTGGCCGCGGGTTTTTGCCTGGCCGGATGCACCTCGGCCGGACTGAATGGATACCGGGGAAAACCGTTTCAGGACAGCGTATACCACGGAGGTCCGCAGAAAATTCCCGGGCGCGTCCAGTGCGCCTACTACGATTTCGGCGGCGAGGGCGTCGCCTATCACAACACGGATTCCGTGACCCATGGCAGCGGAGAACTGAATCCGGTCAATGGCTCCTATCTCAATGCGTTTCGGATGAAAGAGGGCATTTCCACCTCTTACACGAAATTTCACGACGGGATTGACAACAATCCCTACAACCTGGTGCTGCCGCCGGCGAATCAACTTTATGTCGGCTGGACGGTGCCCGGTGAGTGGTTCAACCTGATCGTGGCCGTTAAACAGACCGGTGTTTACACCTTTGACCTGTTATACACCTCGAACCGCGGCGGAACAATTTCCCTGGATTGGAATGGCAAACCGCTGGTTCCCGCCATCAACATCATCTCCACCCGCACCGACAAAGACCCTCTGGCCTGGCGGCAATGGCATCATTGGAACCTCCTGACCAATATCGCCGAAGTTAAATTGCCCCAAGGCGTGGGTGTCTTGACGCTCCACATCCTCACCGAAGGCAACATGAATCTGGCCTGTCTCGATTTTAAGCCAAAAACGAATTAGCCCGCGCGCTCGATGGCGTAAAATTGGCAACCTTCATTAAAATCTGCTTTGCCTCGCGGCGTCTTGCTGGTGAAATAGACCAAAATTTATGAGCAATATCCCTTCCGACCTCAAATACACGAAGTCTCACGAATGGGTCCGCGTCACCGGCGACTCGGCGACCGTCGGCATCACCGACCATGCCCAGCATGAATTGACCGACATCGTCTTTGTCGAGCTGCCGGAAATCGGCAAGCAGTTTAAAAGCGGTGATGCCTGCGCCGTGGTGGAATCGGTAAAGACTGCGAGCGACATCTACTCGCCGGTCAGCGGCGAAATTCTGGAAACCAACAAGGCGGTTGTGGACAATCCGGCCCTGGCGAACACCGACCCTTACGCCGGCGGCTGGTTCTTCAAAATCAAATTGAGCAATCCGGCGGAACTGAGTGCGTTGTTGTCCCCGGAAAAATACCAGGGACAAATCGGTGGTTGAACCATCAAAAAAGTTTACCCTCGTAGCAGCCGAGGTAACGAGGCTCAAATATCTATGCCAACTATCGTCATTCAGAGCCTCCTTACGTCGGCTGTTACTTCCTTAATTGGCCGTACGGAGAGAACACTGCGACATGTCCCACGGAAAATCCGTGCCTAGCAGTGTTCACCCGTGGTTAAATTTTTCCGATGAAAACCCGTTTATTCGTCAAGCCCTACTGCCCGTGGTGTCACAAGGCGATGGACTGGCTGGATGAACATGGTGTCAAATATGAAACACTCGATGTCATTGCAAGTGAGGAAGCCTTTGATGAGATGATCCGCCTGTCCGGGCAGGAGCTTGCCCCGGTGATTGAGGCGGACGGCAAGGTGCTGGCGGATTTCGGCCCGGAACAGTTGGCCGAGTTTTGGGCCAAACATTTCTCAACCACGGATAAACACGGATAGACACGGATGCCAATGTTATTTTTTATCTGTATGCATCCGTGTTTATCCGTGGTTAAAATACATTTGTGACTGCGACTGAATTAAAACCACGGCCGCGCCTGCCGGAATGGCTGCGCTTCAACCTGCCCACGTCGGACGGGTTTGCGCAGACCCGCAATCTGCTGGGCGAGTTGAAATTGCATACCGTCTGCGAAAGCGCCAAATGCCCGAACCATTGGGAATGCTGGAGCAAGGGCACGGCCACGTTCATGATCGCCGGCGACCGCTGCACGCGCGCCTGCGGCTTTTGCGCGGTGTCCACCGCCAAACCGCTCGCACTTGAAGCCGACGAGCCGTTGCGCGTCGCCGAGGCCACGCGGCGGATGCGGTTGCGTCATATTGTAATCACGGCCGTTGCCCGGGACGACCTGGCCGACGGTGGCGCAGGCCATTTTCGCCGGACGGTGGAAAAGGTGCGCGAACTGAATCCCGACATTATTATTGAAGTGCTGGTGCCTGATTTCAATGACCGCGATGCATCCATCGAGGCAGTGCTGGCGGCCAGTCCGCATATTTTCAATCACAACCTTGAAACGGTGCGGCGCCTGACGCCCGGCGTGCGCCATCGCGCGACGTACGACCGTTCCCTGAGCGTTCTGGGCAAGGTGAAAGCCCGCCGCGGTGGCACGATGTATACCAAGTCCGGTCTGATGCTCGGTCTCGGCGAAACGGAAGACGAATTGCTGACCGCGATGAACGATTTGCGCGCGGTGGGTTGCGACATTCTCACGCTCGGGCAGTATTTGCAGCCGACCTTAAAGCATCTGCCGGTGATTGAATTTGTCACGCCCGACCGGTTCGCAGCATACAAGCTTCGCGCCGAGGAGATGGGCTTTGTTCACGTGGCCAGCGGACCCATGGTGCGGAGCTCGTATCATGCGGACGAATTTACCCTGCCGTCAATGAGCCGGTAAAAACGGGTTGCGGTGGATCAGCAGGTATGCGGCAACGCCAAAACACAAAATGCCGATGGTGAAGCCGATCACGGTAATGATGGTTTTCAGCATCCGGGCCTGCTCGTAAGTGCGTTCAGTGTTGCGTCTTTCCATGGACATGAAGGCGGCGAAATCCTTGTCGAGCGCATTGGTAATGGCCTGCTCATCCTTGAGCTGAAGCATGAACCATTCGCCCTTCGCCGGCTGCCACTCGGCCGGCAATTCTGCCAATTTGGCCGCATTGGCGGAACGAAACCCCAGTCGCGTCCAAAACGGTGAACTTTCCTGTGTCCACACCCGGAAGACTCCATGATTGGACGCGAGGGTTTGAATGCGATTCCAGAATAATTGCCGGGCTTCATCGGCGTGGGCAAAATCGAGGTAGCTCTCACTGTGCAACCGCGCGTGTTGCCGGGCGATCTGAATACCGATGGCGCCAAGCAGTTGGCCGTCGGCGGTTTCGGCCACCTGAAATTCCGTGAGGCGCTTCTCCAGCTCGTCGGTGGGCAAAAGCATGGTCCGCCAAAGCGCCTTGAGACTTTCCCGGTCGTCAGTGGTGGCGCGCCGGATGCGGAACTGGGATGAATCGGTCACGGCCGAAAATTACCGCAACGGAAGCCGATAGAAAAGCGCAGGAATATCTGAATACCAGCACATTCTGGTGGGGCGCCCGTCCTCCGCAGTCCCGATTAATCGGGACGGAGGGTGGAAGGCTTTCCATGAACCGGTTCGCAGCGCAGTCGTCCCGACTGCGCGTTCCGACAGCGTCCCGCTGTCGGAAGCAACTTCCCCGGCGGGACGCCGGGGTGAACCCGCAGGCGCGGACGCCTGCGCTGCAACGATGCGGTTCAAGGTCCGTGGGCAGTTCCAGGAGGAACAGGAAACTACTGACGAGCCGGTCCCGGCGCGTCGAAGCGTAGCGGCGACGGCTTGCGAGGATCGGCCTTCGCAAGGCTTCGTCCCGACAGGCGCTCACCCCACCAAAGGTCGGAAAATGTGTCCCTGCCAATGTCTGAATTTGCCGGATCAGCATCGGCATTGGCATCAATAGCAAAGAAGAATTTGCATTTTCCACAGCCTGTGCAACTTTCAGCGGCAATTGAAACAAGTTTAAACTATGAATGATCTGAATCCGCAACAACTGCTCCAGGCTCTCAATTGGCGTTATGCCACAAAGGTGTTTGACGCGACCAAAAAGATTCCTGAGGACGTCTGGCAGGCCTTGAAACAGGCCCTCGTGCTGACGCCTTCTTCCTACGGGTTGCAGCCGTACAAATTCCTGGTCATTGAAAGTCCTGCCCGGCGCGCGGAGCTGCTCCCCCACGCGTGGAATCAGAAGCAGGTGGTGGACGCGTCGCATTTTATCGTGCTTACCGCGCAAACCAAAGTGACGGAAGCGGACGTGGACAAGTTGATCAAGCATACCAGTCATAGGCGCCAGATTTCCGCCGGCGCGCTTGATTCGTATCGGGGCATGATGGTGGGTGACCTGATAAAAGGTCCGCGCGGCAAAATTGCGCACGAATGGGCAACCCGGCAAACCTATATCGCGCTGGGCAATCTGATGACGTGCGCCGCCGTTCTGGGCGTGGACGCCTGCCCCATGGAAGGTTTTTCGCCAGCCGAATTTGACCACCTGCTCGGCCTGGAAAACAGCGGTTACGCCTCGGTCGTTTGTTGCGCCCTGGGTTACCGTTCGGCCAACGATAAGTACGCCGCCCTGGCCAAGGTGCGTTATGAAACCTCGGATCTGGTGAGCGTCGTTTGACACGCCGGAATGAACCCGTGAAAAGAATCCTTCGCGTCATCGCTATGGTTCTACTGGTTGGTGCCATCGCCTTCTGGGCCGCCGCCGGTGCGAACCGCGGCTGGACGAAAACACGCGTTCCCCTCAAAGTCCCGGATCCGGTCACGGGCCTCGAAGGAGTTCAATGGCAGCATAAGTTTGTTCCCGGCGTGGATTTCCTGGCTGCCGCCCTGCTGGGGGCGGGACTTCTGGCTGGCGTTTCTTTTTTGGTCCCGACAAAATCAAGGTAATACAAAACTAAAAAACAACCATGAAAACGAAACTTACCATTCTGGCCATCACCACCATGGCGGGCATGGCCCTCGCTGCGCCCCAGACGTTCAATTTCAAAGACCCCAAAGGCATCAACAACGCCGGTTTCAAACTCGATGCGCCGCTCGAGTCGATCAACGGCAGCGCCAGCGGCGTTTCCGGCCTGGTCACCTTCGACCCGGAAAATCCCGGTGCGACCAAAGGCAAAATCATTGTCGCCACCGCCTCGCTCATCGTCCCCAACCCAATGCAACGACAGCACATGTTGAGCGACAAATGGCTCGATGCGACCCGGTACCCGGAAATCAGCTTTGAATCCAAGGAATTCAAAAACGTCCAGACCGCCGGCGAAACCACGACGGCGGACGTAACGGGCACGTTCACACTCAAGGGGGTGTCCAAAGAACTGACCGTTCCCGTGAAAATGACCTATTTGAAGGACAAATTGGGCCAGCGCGTGCCGAATCAGCAAGGTGATTTGCTCGTTATCCGGTCCAATTTCACCATCAAACGCAGCGATTTCAACATCATGCCCGGCCAATTTGAGGACAAGGTTTCCGATACCATTGAATTGACCTTGAGCATCGCCGGCGCATCGGCGAAATAATTGAACGTCGATTTGGAGACCATTAACCTCAAACCAGAAAACTATGCTCAAAAAGCTCTTTGCACCCGGAAATGATTCCGCGCTGACCAGCCTGGGCCTGCTCGCGCTGCGGCTTTGCTTCGGACTGACCATGTTGTTGCATCATGGCCTGGACAAACTGGAGAAGTTCAACACGCTCGGCTCGGGGTTTCCCGACCCGCTGGGCGTGGGCCACAAGGTGAGCCTGGGGCTTACGGTTTTTGCGGAAGTGGTGGCCGCGGCCCTGCTGGCGGCGGGCCTGTTGACGCGATTTGCCGCGCTGGTGCTGGCGTTTGAAATGGGGGTTGCATTCACCCAGATCCACAAAATGGCCCTGGGCGGCGCGATGTCGGGCGAATATGCCCTGGTTTATTTCGGCGCCTATCTGGCGCTGCTGTTTGCCGGTGCCGGGAAAATTTCCCTGGACAAGGTGTTTTTCGGCAAAAGCAAATCGGGCTGGGCGAAGAAGGATTGAACTGGCGGCGAGACGGATTCGGACCCCACAATTTCCCACCGAAAATAAGGGAAATCCGCACAGCGGCAGACAAAGAGACTCACACATTTCAGTCCCGTCGAGTTCTGATTTGTCCCAAGCAGTCGCCGCCCGGCAAAAACTTCCGGCTCCACTCAGGGCGGCAATGCTTGCCATCGTCAAATCGGCGGAATGATCCTCACCATGAATTCTTACCTGACATGGCACATGAACACATTGCAAAACGCATTTAACGCGCCTGTGGGCCGTGATACGGTCCAGCCCCAATTGGGGCATCGCCGCTTTGGAAAAAGGTGATGGCGAAGCTGGCAGCCGCCACAGATTCGATTCACACGAAGAGTGACGAAACGAAATTGGAGGATGAACTATGGACCCAAGCCCTGCTGAATTGTTAAATCCCATCTTCAACGCACTGGACGCCATGATTCAAAATTACGGCGTCCATCTTTACCCGGTGTTCGTCTGGCTATCTTACCGACAGCTTGTAGATGCTCGCGCTAAAGCGCGGGAGCGTGAGTGAATCGGGAATGAAATCGACAGGCGAACTGCTGATGCTTGGGTTTTGGCCGTTGCTTTCAACAGACGCGAGCCGCCACAAGGTGCCTTTGCCGGATAACGCTGCACCAGTGATGTTGAGTTTCAGTGGTTGCCCGGTATCTGTGGGATTCAAGACCGCCACGGTAAGGGCATGATGGTCTTTGGTCCAGGCGGCAACCACATCGAGAGGAAAAGTGTCACTACCGGCATTGACTGCGGGTTGCTCGCCGCCGGGTGGATCCGTTGGTTTGGGCTGGGGCGAGTTGCCGGAGACTTCAACCGGGAAGGTGCCAAAGTGGTCACGATAGATTTTGAAGACGAGGCCGTTGGCCGTAAGCGTGACATTTGTTCCGTTGCGGGCGAGCAGCGAGGTGGCAAAGGTTTGAGCCGCCATTTGAAAGATGTCGGAATGGCGGAACATTTCATGGAACACCCAGGCATAGGACGGGTAAACCGGATAACTGATTCCGCCGCCGCGCCCAGCATAGGCCCATTCGTCAATGTTCAACGGTTTTGGATGAGCGGCGAGTTCCGGGATCAACTTCTCGTAATCCTTATACTCCTCGTATTTGATGCGGATGTGGTTGGCGGGGCGGCGCATCCAGTCGGTGATCGGTTCGTTGGGATCGTCTGGCACCTGCTTGCCTTCGGCGAGACTGAAGTGGGTTCCCCCGTAGTTGTAGAAGTGCTCGCTGATGAGGTCAATGTTATCGAAGCAATTCGACAGCAGCCCGCCGGTCCAGTCAGCCGGCGAGAGATAAGGCGGAATCAGGTTGGTGCCCAGGTTCAACGATTCCTTGGAACCGGTCATCGTGTCGGGCATGGCGCCGCTGGCGATCAGTTTGATGCTCGGGTCCACCCGCTTCATCGCCTTGGCAAACTGGTTGTGTTTGTACTCAAACTGATTGAGCTTTACCGCGCCATACTGGTAACTGTAGCCCCACGCTTCATTACCGATGCCCCAGAACTTGACATGGTAAGGTTCAGGATGGCCGTTGGCGGCGCGCTCCTTGCCCATCGGCGTGGAGGCATCACCGTTGCAGTATTCGACCAATTCCCGGGCGGACCAGTCGCCGCCGGTGCCGGCATTGACCGTGATGTATGGTTCGACGCCGAGGAGTTTGCACAGCGTCATAAACTCGTCGGTGCCGATGTCGTTGGGCTGGAGCGCGCGCCAGACCGGGTCGTAAACCGGCGGACGTTTGTCCGGGTCGCCAATCACATAGTGCCATTCGTGGGCGGAAACGAAATTGCCGCCGGGGAAACGATAAACACCGGAGCGGAGGCTTTCAAAAACCGCGATGGCGTCGGGTCGCCAGCCGTCGAGGTTGTCGGCCGGCATGAGCGAAACCGCGCCGACGTGGAAGGAACCGGCGCCGGTGCCGACGATTTCGAATTGAGCGGGGCCGGAGTTTTCGGCTTTGAACGAGAAGGTGAATTTTTTGTAGTTCTTGCCCAATTTGCCGAGTTGAATCGTCTGGGGCGCGGCATCGGCGTTGGTGCCCCGGACGATGTTGATTGATACTTTCGCGTTGAAATCGCCGGCCAACTGGATGCGGCCGTGATATTCGGCGCCTTGAGTGAAGTTGATTCCGGTCTGGCGAATCCCGCGCGGCTCGTCGCCGGCCAACGTGATCAACGGCGTGTGGTCGCCCACGAACGGATTTTCCGTGTCCATCAAGACGGAATTCATCGGGCCGACGGGATTCCACCGGCCGGGTCCGACGTTGCGCCGGCCCGGAAACCCGCTGAACCCGCGGCGCCGGCCGGCGTTGACGTCTTCCGCCACCCGGTTCGTCACGTCGTAATAAAACTTGCGGTCATCGAGCATCTCGCACCAAAGACTGCTGTAAATGAGGCCGCCAGCGTGTTCGAGGAACTGGCCGTAAACGTAAGGCGAAACAGGCGGGCCGGTTTTCGCGGCGTCAATGGTGGCGGTGACGGACTGGCCCGCGGGCGTTTGAGCGCCGGTGGTCAGCGCGGCGAACAGGAGCAGGATAGAGCAATGGGTTTTCATGGGGAGTTAGAGTTGGCCATCAGCCATTGTTTCTGCAGCGGCTGATCGAAGAATCATTGCGCGGTTGGCAGTGCTGCCGGCTTGAGGTTGCCGCCAGTGATGCGTAACGAGCAAGTGAGATCGCTCAATTTCACTTCAGGCAGTTCCACGACCAGTCCGTCCGCCGTCTGGTCGAACTGCAGCCTGCCCTCGTAGCCGAGCAATTCGACTTTCTTGATATGGTTCTGCTTTGTGTCAGCGGTTTTGGCGAGCGATCTGATGACCAGCGTACCGTCATCCGGCCAGCCTAGCGCAATCGCGTAGAGCGTTTTGCCTTTGGTTGTGAACCGGATGTCCTTGGCGCTGTAAGTCATATTTTCCTTGAAAGCGCCGCCTTTGGCCTGCACCGGCCCTTCGCCGAAGACCAGCCATGGCCGCGTGCCGTAAATCGCCTCGCCGTTTACCGTTGTCCAGTCCGCGAGCTGATGCAGCATCGTTTCCACCTCGGGGTCCAGCGTGCCGTCCGGCCGCAGCACGACGTTGAGCAGCAGATTTCCGTTTTTGCTGACGATGTCCACGAGCAAGTGGACGGTCCAGCTTAACGGCTGGTATTTCCAATGCCGGTTGTAGAACCAGTCGCCGATCGAGGTGTCGGTCTGCCACGGATACGGGCTGATGCCGCCACCGACGCCGCGTTCGTAATCCTGCACCCAGCGTCCGCTGGAAGTTTGTTTGCAAGTATAGACGGCCTGGCATTTGCCGTGGTGGGCGGCGGCGTTGACGTTGTAAAAATTCGCGATCTGGCTCAAACCGACTTCGTTGCCAAAAGGCACGCCGCCGTCGCTGTAAAGCAGATCGGGCTTGTAGTTGTCCACCAATTCCCCGATTTCGTTGAACCATTCCTGCTGCCAGCGGGGATTTTTGGAATACCAGCCGCGGTCACCGGGGTCGGCAGGGAAATGATAAAGGTCCCAATAATTGGAATCAGCTCCATCGTAAGGCACGCCGGCCAGCGGCCCGGTCCGGTCGGATCGGTGCGCGTCCTGAAACCAGGTGAAGCTGGCGCCCAAATGTTCGGAGACGCCGAAGGGCAGGCCATTTTTCTTTGCCGCCTGCTGCCATTCGCCGACCACGTCGCGGTGCGGCCCCATTTGCACGGCGTTCCAGCGATGCAGCGTCGAATTCCACAAAAAGAAATTGTCGTGGTGCACGCCCATGCTTACGAAATATCGTGCGCCGGCCTTTTTGTAGAGTTCCATCAATTTCTCCGGGTCCCAGTTCTCGGCTTTCCAAAGCGGGATGATGTCCTTCCAGCCGTTGGTGGATGGATGGCCCCAGCGTTCGAGATGATTGGTGTAATCGGATTGGCCCGGCTGATACATTTTGCGAGCATACCAATCCCCTTCCATGGGCACTGCCTGCGGTCCCCAATGCGCCCAGATGCCAAACTTCGCGTCGCGGAACCATTTCGGACAGGAATAATTCGTCAGCGAGTCTGCGGTGCCGATAAACGGGCCGGGCGCGATCGGCAGATGCAACGAGTTGGTTTGCGAGATCGCGGTTGCGAGCGAGCAACCCAGCATCAAAATGGTCAATCGAGCCTGGCTTAGCTGATTCATGTTACCGGCCAATCATGCGCACTAATTCCTGAATATCAACGGGGCAAACTCGTGAAAACTCCGGCGCCAGCTTTGCCATTCGTGAGCCGTGCCGGGCGAAATGTAATAAGTCATGTTCGTGATGCCTGCCGCGACGAGCGAATCGTGATAACTCTTGAGACTGTCGGCGCCGCGTTCGACGCTGCCATAACTGACGAAGGCGACTTTGAGGAGACGGTTGAATTCCGCCGGATTCGCCAGCGGACTGTTTGTCGCATTCAATTCGCCCAATGTGCCGCCGCTGAAAATGCCGAGGTTCGCAAACGCATCCAGGTGCGTCAGCCCGATCATTCGCGTTTGCATGCCGCCCATGGACAATCCCGCCAGCGCGCGATGCTCGCGGTCGGGAATGGTGCGGTAAGTCGCATCAATCATCGGAATGATTTCGTGCAGCAGCGTGTCGGGAAAACGTCCGGCAGGGCCGCTAAACAATCGGCCAAACCGGTTCGTGCCTGCCATCGCCGAAGAATTGGTTCCAGCCGGCGCGTTTGTTCCGCCCATAAGTCCTGCCGGGTTGCGTACGCCGGTGGCAAAAAAGGCGCTGCCGCCGCCGTTGTCCATCACCACAACCATCGGTCTGGCTCTTCCTTCGGCGATGAGATTGTCGAGAATGAAATTCACGCGGCCTTGCGTGGACCAACCGCGTTCATCTTCACCGGCGCCATGCTGGAGATAGACAACAGGATAACGGGCTGTCGGGTTGCTGTCGTAATCCGGCGGCGTATAGACGAAGCACCGGCGCCACGCGCTATTCGTCAGCGAATAATACCAATGCTCGCGCACCTCGCCATGAGGCACGTCTTTGGCATCGTAGAAATCTTCGCCCGGCGACGGCACTTCGATGCCGCTCATCATTTTGCTCACACCAAAGAAACTTTCACTGGCCGGATCAGCCACAGTCACGCCGTCAACCACGATGGCGTAATAATGGAAGCCGACGACCAACGGCGGCGTGACGACCGACCACACACCCTGGTTATTCTTTATGAAATCGTATTTGTGGCCACCGATGTCGAGCTGCACTCTGACGGCGCCCGGCGCGCGCAACCGGAATTCCGCGTGGCGCTCCGAATCAATTTTCGGATACTGTTGACCGGGGACATTCGAGCAGGCTGATTTGGCGTCGCTGCCGAGCTGATCGGCGGCAGCGGGCGGATTGGTTTGGGCAAAGGCAACCAGGCTGCCTGCCATCAAGGCCAGGACAAAGATCGTTTTTATTTTCATGTGCTCCAGGTTTTCAGCTTTGCGAGCATTATTTTGTTTGTAATTTCAAAACCGTGATGGAATACGGCAGAAATTCGCGTGTGAAATGGGCGCTCAAGCCATG
Organism: Verrucomicrobiia bacterium; assembly: GCA_025451535.1. GTDB lineage: Bacteria > Verrucomicrobiota > Verrucomicrobiia > Limisphaerales > UBA11358 > UBA11358. The sequence continues at coordinate 7,704 of JANWKE010000185.1, read as the reverse complement.
CACTTCTTCTGTGTGCGGAACGATGTTTCGAGGTTGTCCGATGGAATTCGTATCCTCCGGGCTGCTTGCGGCCAAAACAACCGCTTCGCCATCGGGCTGGATCGTTGATGTGCCGGTGATTTGAACATTGACCGTTTGTGCTGCCCCCGCCTCATTCACGACTTTGAGATAAATGATTCCGCTCTGACGGTCGCGCGTCGCATCAAAAAAGATTTGGCGGATTTGCTGCGGCGGCGGGGTTCTGCCGCGAACGGCGCGCGGCTGCCATTCGCGCGTCGGAATATTTTGCGAGTCGGTTGCAAGAATTTCATTGCCGTGCATCGTGCCGAACATAACTTGCGCGTAATACGATGGCGAGCCGTAGCTGGTCAGCGCGTCGTACCCAATTAAATCCGTGGTCCATTGCATCGAACGATCCTGCCCGGTGAGTTTGCTGACGTTGACGAACAGCGGCGCATAGCTGGCCATGACGATCAGATCGGAATTGCGCTCCATGCCGGTCATCCAAGCGGCATCACCGAGTGCCCCGGCCATGTTGGGAACGGGCGAGCCGACGCGCGTGGCCCATTCACCAACAAAAACTTTTGGGCCGGTACGCGGGCGTTTATCGTATTGAAGCGCGTTCGCCTCCATATCTTCCTGCGAGCGGTAATAGTGCTCGTCAATCAAATCCGGCGTCCGGCTCGTCACGGGTGCCGTGGCGATGACTTGCAGGTTGGAATATTTCGCCTTGATGGCGTCGTAGAACTGCGTGAACCGCCCATCATATTCGCTGGCGCGATTGTAATCTTCGTTGCCGACCTCAAGGCAGCCAAGTGGGAACGGTGCCGGGTGACCGTCCTTGGCACGCTTCGCGCCCCATTTCGTGCTCGTGTCTCCAGTCACGTATTCGATTTCGTCGAGCGCGTCCTGGACGTAAGGCGCCAGGTCGGGGCCGGGCGTAATGTGTTGACCGCCCAGCGAGTAACCGGCATAGACGGCCAGCACCGGCTGCATGTGCAGGTCTTGACACCATTCAAGATACTCCAGCAAACCCAAGCCATCGGTGGACCAATAACCCCACGGACTTTTGTGGCCAGGACGGTCTTCAACCGGACCGATGGTTTTCTTCCAATCGAATCGCTCTTGAATGGTGTTGCCTTCCAGGTAATTGCCGCCCGGGAAGCGTAAAAATCTTGGCTGCATTGCCGCGAGCAACTCCATGATGTCGGGCCGGAAACCGTTTGGCTGATTGTCAAAAGTGGGCGGGAACAACGAAACCTGCTGAAACCAGATCGTGCCAGGCGTCGTGGCGAAGATTTCGAGAACATTGTCCATTGACGGCTGAACGTTTTTCGTCTTCAACGTGACAGAGTATTTCTGCCAGTCCGAAGAAATGCTCGGGACTTTCGCGCTGGCAAAGATTGTTTTGCCGTTGGTGCTGACGAGCGCGACCGTCAGCGGCCTGTGGGAATTGTCGCTTTTGGAGTAAAAGGATGCGCGATAGGTTGTGTCCGGCCTCACCGGAATTCCCCAGTAGCCGCCATTGGCAATGCCCTCCGGCGCTTTTTCCGAAGCCGCGCTCGCGTCCACTTTCAAACTCACGTTCAGCGCCGAATTGAGCGGTTGGTTCCGGTCCAGCACAACGGATGGGTTCCCGACGACCTGCCAATAGATCGGCCAGCCCGGGTTCACCATGAAAGAACGATTGCGGATCAATTCGCCGTAAAGCCCGCCTTCGTAGGAATAATTAATTTCCTCGGTCATCAGCCCGTAAAGCGTCGGGCTGACTGTGCCGATGACTTTGCCGGCGTCGATCTGCAGAGCCGGAATCGCGGACGGGGCGTTGGTATCTGCCGGCGCCGCTTCCGGCGCATTTGAGGTTGGCGTCGAATCGGTTTGCGCCGACGCGAGACGGGCGGCAATGACGAATAAGGATAACGATAGTTTCTTCATTGGAAACGATGGCGAGGTTTCAACGTAGTCATTTTTAGAACTCAAATTATGATTTTCATTCGATGAGGCCGACCGCTTTTCAGCTCAAGGCTGCGGCAAAATTTCAATGCCATCAACCTTGGGATTTTCTACGCCGGGCGTGAACATGATGTCCAAGACGCCGTTGGTCACGCCCACCTCAACGCTTTCAATGCAGGCCTTGTCGGGACCGCCAGCTTTGGCCCAAATGTCAAAATTCTTTAACTCATGCCCTTGGACATCAAAGGAAAACACACGGTCGCCCGGACCAGTTATGCCTGAATAATTTTCCGCAAAAAGAAGTTTCACCGTGTATTTGCCGTTGGGAACTCCAAAATTATATGCCGACATCGAGTATCGTTCCGTGCGAAAAATCTCGGGGTCTTTGGTGCCGGTGATTCGGGCGCCCTCCACTTCGTATGGATTCCCGTCGGCGAAGCCTTCGTCCGGCATCCATACATTTCCTTTGGAATCCGTCAGCTTGTCAGTGGCACCGCAATTGATGCGGACCGGCGGAGTCACCGCGAGCGGAGGTACAGACTCAGGGGTGATGGGATGGGGTACCAGGGCGGAGGGTGAGGGTTGAGCCGCTGCAGCCGCCGGAGTTTCAGCGGTGGCCGGTGTGACCGGCGCGGCAGCAACGGAAGGAGCCGTGTTTGTGGAAGCACTCTCCTTGGCCGGTTGGCAACCGGCAGTCAAGGCGACGGCCAACATAATGGCAAAATGACCGGCCCATTTCTGCATCAGGCAATTCGTGTGCATCATAAATTTTCGTTGCGTTTGGCGGTTAACGATTCTCGCTTATGGCGAATGACGACAAAACAGGATGTGACGGCCGGCCGACGGCAACCACGCTGCCCACCGTCAAGATTCGTGCGATAATTGATTTGGTCCTCATGGTTTTACTCTGGATTTACGGGTTACTGTCTTGCGTGGCCTGAAAGAGCAATGGGGCAAAATGATACAGGCTTCGGCGCCAAGTCTGCCATTCATGCGCCGTGCCCTGTGATTCGTAGTAAACGTGCTTGATGCCGGCCTTTTCCAGCGCCAGATGGAAGTTGCGGCCACTGGCTGTCATCCCGCCTTCGGCGGTGCCAAGGCTGATGAAGAGCACCTTGACCTGCCTGGCGAAAGCGGCCGGATCGCCCAACAGCCCGTGGAATCCTTCGGGAATTTGTGGGAAACCGAATGGCGCACTGAAGATCCCGATGTACGCAAAGTCATCGAGGTGTGCTTGTGTGATTTCCATGGTTTGCGTGCCACCCAGGGAAAGCCCGGCCAACGCCCGGTCCTCGCGGTCGGGGATCGTGCGATAGGTTGCGTCAATCATGGGGATGATGTCCTCGATGAGTACCTGGGTAAATTTGTCCCAGAACATGGGGCCCCCGCCTCTTCCGGGCCCGCTCATGGCGCCTGGAGTAATATCGCCGTCAGCCATCACAACGATCATCGGCCTGGCTTTGCCTGTGGCGATCAGGTTATCGAGGATGAACCCCACCCGGCCCTGCGTGGGCCAGCCACGGGCGTCTTCTCCCATCCCATGCTGCAGGTAAAGCACCGGATAACGCGCCGGCAGGTTCGTGTCGTAACCCGGCGGGGTGTAAACAAAACAACGCCGGATCTTGCCGGTGGACCTGGCGAAATAATAGTGCGCGCGAATGTCACCATGCGGCACGTCTTTGGGTAAATAAAAATCTTCCCCCGGAGACGGAACCTCGATGCCGCTGCTCATCCGGCCCGTGCCGAAGTAACTCTCACTGGCCGGGTCGGACACTGTGGCGCCATCCACCGTGATCGAGTAATAATGAAACCCAGGCGCAAGCGGATCCGAGGTGACGGTCCAGACTCCATCGGCGCCTTTCGTCGCCGCGCGGCCTCCGGGCAGCCCGACCGAGACATTTTTTGCCTCGGGCGCGAGGATGCGGAAATAAGCGCGCCGCTCAGAATCTATTCCGGGGAATGGCACACCTGGCACGTTGGACGATGCCGGTTTGGCGTCCGCGGGCGGCTGGCCTGGCTGCGCCAGTGCGGCGGCGCGAACAAGAATCGCGAGGAGGGCTGCGACGATCACGGTTTTCATAGGTCAAAAGGAGTATAACGCACCGAAATGTCTCTGCATTACCAGGGCCACCGCACCGCGCAGGCGAGTTTCGGGGCCAGCCGGAATAATTCTGGGCCTGGCATTGAAGACTGAACGCTCTTTGACAACCGCATTTATGACGGGGCGGATTTGCTTCCAAACGCGTGTCACTTCACCCACCAACACAATCACGTCGGGTGACAAACCGGATGTGATTATTGCAATACAAATACCTAAATAATGAGCCATGCGATTCAGCGAGTCACAGGCATTTCGGTCACCCTCCTCAGCCATTCTTAAGATTGAGTCAAAACCCGGTGGCGCTGCCCCGGCATTTCGTTTGGACGCAATCTCGCGAAAGTATCGGATCGCTGCCGTATTGGAGGCAAAAGCCTCGAGGCACCCCCGCTGGCCGCAGTTGCAGAGCGGACCGTTTTCCTGAATCACGATGTGCCCGAATTCCCCGGCCCAACCGGTCGTGCCGCGAACGAGCTGTCCATTGAGAACCATGCCGACACCCACACCTTCCGAAATCGTGATCGCAACCAGATTGCGGCAGCTTTCCGGGTAAACTTCGCTCCCTATTTCCGCCAAGACACAGGCGTTGGCGGCATTCTCGAGTTCCACGGAGAGTCCGGTGGCTCCGGTGAGCGGATTCCTGAGATCAACCGCTTCCCATCCCAGATTCGGGGCAAACACCAAACGATTTGAGCAGGGGTCAATCCTGCCCGGCAATGCCACCCCGATTCCTTCGCAGGTAATATGTGGATGCGACTTAATCAATCTGCAGACGCGGTCACAGAGTACCAAGATGAATCGCCCGGCATCCCGATCCGTGGCGATCGTTTCCTGCGCCAGAAAGCGCATCTCCAAATCTGCCAGGACTATTTTCGTTTCGGAGGGCCGCAAATCGATGCCAATGATGCCCGCCCGGCTTCCATTGAAATGAATCAAGGTGGGTTTCCTGCCGCGGGGCAGATCCCCGGAGGCACCCGTGGTGACCCAGCGTTCCGCAATCAATTGCTCAGTAATCGCGGATACGGTGCTGCGCTGCAAGCGAGCGCGACGGGCGACTTCCGCGCGCGAAACAGGCTGATGTTTGCGAATGAGGTTGAGGACAACCCGTCGGTTTATGTCGCGGGCTGTTCTTGTCGTTGCCACCTGGAAATTGTTCAGATCAATCTTGTGCACAAGGCCTATCGCACCCGCTCGCCGAAGCGGTCAGCGCGTCACTGGCGGGGCACAGACAAACGTTGCCGCCCCAGGTCGGAATGGTAAAAGCGCCTTCACCCGTCGGGTGAAGCCCCCATGAAGGTGAAGAATTCATGCACTCCTTTTAACGACAAGGCATTGCGTGCACGATCCCGCATCGTCAACGGCGGAATCCAGGTTAAAGCCGGCAATATGCCAACTTGCGATTTTAACGTGATTGTCCCCTGCGTTCATCTTCGGCATGGAATTTAGTGGTGTTGTTTTTACGGTAACCGCGAAATCGTCCTCCTAAATTGCCCGCCGGGACAATATGACATTTGTCGTATGTTGGCGTGGGCGATGTTACATTCAGCCAGCCTCCCAGGACCGGATTTGTGCGCGTTTGCAGCGTAAAGCTCGCAAATGTGGAACTCATCAAAAGCGACGTTCACGGGCTTACAAAAGGTGGAAAATAAAAACATTTCTAGCGAGTGTAAGAACGGTAAAATTGGACCGGCAACGCATTCGCGTTAGTGTCGGTGAATTGCCAGAAGCCGTTCGAATCGCCTATATTCGTGGAGACGTTCTGCCATGTACTCAGGTCGGTGGCCGTCTGGATGATGTTCGTGGACCCGGGGCTGTTCGCAAAATACAGCGTCATGCTGGAATCCGGATTTTTTAGGACGCCATTGATGTAAGGTGGCGGAACCAATCTATACCAGTCTACATCAACGTAACCGGTTCCGGGTTGTGGGTTGTAACAGAAAATCGCGAATTGCTCGCCCTGGAAAGTTCCGGTTAACCAATCGTATGCGATGTTGAATTGGCCACCCAGTTGCGTCCAGCTTAGTCCATCGGCACTGTAGAGTACGGTCCCTCGGCTCTGGATAAAATTCATACCCAATCGTAGAAAAATTGCCGTGTTTGTGTATGGCGCGGTGGTGACAGTCGTGTTGCTCAGGTTGGTTTTGGTGCTGTCGAGGGATACAATCACGTTCTGGCTCAACGTGAAGTTGCCGGGGCTGTTGCAAGTGACGGCAATGGTCGCATTACTCTTGCCCAGCGCGCCCAGGCCACAAATGTCGCCTGGCTGGAGATTGCTCAAATCGAATTTAACTTCGGCACCACTCCATGGCCCCTGGCCTTTTTGGATCAGGGTGTTCCGCGCGTACCAGAAATTCGTTGCGGCGGTTGGATACAGCCGCAGGAAACCGGGCCGGGCCGTCAGCGACCAGCGCGTGTTGTCCGGGTTGTGATTGAATTGCCATTGCCGACCGAGCGTCGGAGATGAGAAATCATCCGAAGTCGGAATCTGGTAGTCCGGCGCTCCGACAATGGGCATGGGTGCAGTGGCTGGAACCTGTCCAGGCGCATTCGACGTGCCCCAAACCGGCCAGCCGTTCGACCAGAAAATGGGGCTGATATAAGTCATCCGTCCGATGGTGCCGCTGTCTTTCAAGTTAAATCCATAATAACTGCCGTCGGGCATGTCCACGATACCGCCCTGATGTCCTCCATGCGCGTTATCCAAATTCTTCATGAATGTGTAAGGACCAAAAAGGCTCGGTGCGCGCGAAACGTAGAGGTTCCCGGTCGCCGGCTGCGAATTGAAAATGTAATAGTAGCTGCCGACCTTGTACACATGAGAGCCTTCAAGCCCCAAACCGTTGGTGATCGTGGTGGAGGCGACGACTTGGGAAAAACTGGAGTTCAAAGTCAGGAACGTAGTGTTGCTTTGCCAGCCGCCAGCGGTAACGATGTAGCCAGCACCATTGGTCTCGATGTAGAGTCCTGGGTCAAATGCGCCGACGTTGAGCTGATGAGACTGCCACGGACCGGCAATGTTTGTGGAATAAAATATAGTGGCGGTGGGTTGACCATTCGGTTGATCGATAACATAGAAAGTTCCGTTGTAATAGCGTATGCTCGATGCAAAAACGCCGTTGCCGTAATTCTGGATCCCGTTTGTGATGTTATAGTTTGGGCTGCCGGTAAGCTGAGGAATAAGATGTGTGACGATCTCCCAATGCACCAGGTCCTGTGAATGCAGGATGGTCAGTCCCGGCACATCAATGAACGTGGTGGTGGTGAAGTAAAAGTCGTTGCCGACGCGAATGATGTCCGGATCAGGATAATCCGCGTAGATGGGAGGATTGACATAGTACGGTGCCGTGGTGTTCGTGCCGGACGGTGGCGGGTTCGGGTACGTATTGGTGTTCGAGGCCACCGTTATCTGAAGATCATCCAATTCAATCGTTTCGGGAGTGGCCGTCACGCTGGCGTTAAAACCGAGAAACACAAGCTGGAACGAATACTGGCTGTCGGTTGGATTCAGCGCAGGAATCTGATACCCGGTAGGGAGCGTGCCCAGGTTGACCGAAAAGTGCTCGAACCCGCCTCCGACAGTGATTTGACTGATGGGCACAGCGTAACTCGAACCGTCGGCAGCGCCCGTCCCAAAGATATTTAGCGTCACTCCG
>JANWKE010000184.1 GCA_025451535.1 Verrucomicrobiia bacterium | reverse complement strand
TGGACGTGCCGCATCTGCACACGCCGCATTCGCTGGGCATCTGGAAGAAAAAACAGATGGAAGCGGATTTTCCCGGCGACGAAAAAAAATTCGAGCAACAATATAATTTCACCAGGCGCATTCTCAACGAACGGTTGGTTTACGCGGACTGCGACACGGTGGTGGCCACCACGCCGCAGCAACTGGATCTGCTCCAGCAGGACTACGAGGTGCCGGAGGAAAAATGCCGCATGATCCCGCCCGGTTACGACGACAACCGCTTTTTCCCCGTCAGCGAGTCAAGCCGGAAGGCCATTCGCCAGCGGCTCGGTTTTTCGGGCAAGGTGGTGCTGGCCATTGGCCGGTTGGCGCGCAACAAGGGCTACGATCTGCTCATCAACGCGTTTCAAGTCGTCGCGTCGCGCGAACCGGAGGCGATTTTGTGGCTGGCCGTCGGCGGAACGGACCTGAGCGAACGGGAACAAAAAATTTTGAGTGAACTGAAGGAACAGGTCGTGCAGTTGAAGCTGGAATCGCGCGTCCGGTTTGAGGGATTCATTCCTGATGAACTTTTGGCGGATTATTACCGGGCAGCAGATTTGTTCGTGCTTTCCAGCCGGTACGAACCGTTTGGCATGACGGCAATTGAAGCCATGGCGTCGGGCGCACCCACGGTGGTGACGGTCCACGGCGGCTTGTATCGCGCCCTGACCTTTGGGCGGCACGCCCTCTACGCCGATCCGCTGGACAAGGAGGATTTGGGCATCACCATGTTCAAGGTGTTGCGGCATCCGCGGCTGTCGGAGCGGCTGGCCCGGATGGGGGCGCACAAGGCGCGCAGCCTGTTTACCTGGACGGGCGTGGCGCAACAGTTGGTGGCGGTGGTCGAGCAGCGTGAAAGCCCCAGCTTGATGTTGACGGACAACGAATGGGACGAACCCTGGAATGACGCGGATTAGATTTGAACGACTTTGCCTCCCGATGATTCCAACCAAAAAGTCAGAGGGTTATGACATCCGATAAAATCCAACTTTTCTGTACGGACCTGGACGGCACGCTGCTGGGCAATCCCGAATCCACGCGCCGGTTCAAGGACACTTGGGAGTCCCTGCCCAAAAAACAACGCCCCCTGCTCTGCTATAATTCCGGCCGGCTCGTCCAGAACATCATTGATTTGCTGGCCACCCAATGTCTGCCGTGGCCGGACTACATCGTCGGCGGCGTCGGCACCCAGATTTACGACGGCCGGCAAAAACGGCCGCTCAACGAATACAATAAGCAATTCCGGACGGGATGGGACTTGAAGAAAATCGAGGCGATTCTTGCGTCCTTCCCGGGTGTCACGCACCAGCCGCCGCAGTTTTTGCATCCCTACAAATCCAGCTGGTATCTGCACCAGGCCACGCCGGAAACCATCGAGCAGCTGAAAAAGCTGCTGGCCGACGCCGGGCTGGAGGTGAATGTCATTTATTCCAGCATGCGCGACCTCGACGTGATGCCGCAAAAGACCAACAAAGGTTATGCGCTGCAATGGCTGTGCGAAAAGTACAACGTTCCCTTGAACAGCGTGCTGGTCGCCGGCGACACCGGCAACGACAGCAGCATGTTCCTCCTGCCCGGCGTCCGCGGCATCGTCGTGGAGAACGCCCAGCCGGAACTCTTTGAGGCAGTGGTCAAACTGCCCACCTTCAGCGCCAGCCAGGTGCTGGCCGACGGCGTCATCGAAGGATTGAAATACTTCGGCGTGATTCCCGATGCGCCGTCACTGGAAAGTTCCGCGTTGCGCGCCCACGAAATGGATCCCACGCTGCGGATGCTGTTCACCGAGGCCGCCCTCGGCACCCTCACGTCCGGGGAACGCCAGCTCATCTGCACCGGATACGACCAGGCGCTGGCCGCGTTGCGCAAAAACATCACGCCCATCGGGTTTTCGGCATGTTCGCTTGATGACAACGAGGTGACGGGGACGGACGTCAACTATCGCAGTGTCTGGGCGCGGGACGGGTCCATCACGCTCATCAGCACCATCGAACTGGAAGACCCTCACATTCGCGCGGCACAAAAGCAGACGCTGCGCACCTTGCTGGACCACGTCTCACCCAATGGCCAAGTGCCTGCCAATGTGCGCATCGACACCAAGACGCCCGATTACAGCGGTGTGGGCGGCATTTGCTCCATTGACGGCGGTCTTTTGATCGTCATCGCTTTCTATCATTACATCAATAAAACGCAGGACACCGATCTGCTGAACGAATACTCGGAGCGGCTGCAGCACGTGATGAACTGGCTGAGCGCGCTCGACAGCAACAACGATGGCCTGCTGGAAATCCCCGAAGCCGGCGACTGGACCGACTTGTTCGGGCGCAGTTATCATGTGCTCTACGATGAAATCCTCTGGTACCGCGCCAATGTCTGCTTTGGCCGGCTGCTGGAATTTCAGAAAAAATTCGATCGGGCGGCGGATTATCTCCGCTGGTCGCAGTTTATCCGCGGTAAAATCCTTTCCTCCTTCTGGCCGTCCACCAAAACCCGCGAGGCTCCCGTGCAGGTCACCTTCGCCGAACGCCAGTTTATGCTGGGCGATTCCAGTTATCTGCTGGCGGAAATCACGCCCTTCAGCTTCAGTTGGCGCTGCGACGTGCTGGGTAACATTCTCGCCTTCCTGCACAACGTACTCGACGTGGACCGCGCGCGGGTCGCATTCAAATTCATGTGGGGCGTCGGCGTCAATGACCCCTGGCCCGTGGCCAATCTGTATCCACCGGTGCAGGCGGGCGACCCCGACTGGCGCGCCTATTACACCGTTAATCTGCTGAACCTGCCCGGTCACTACCACAACGGCGGCATCTGGCCGTTCATCGGTGGCATGTGGGTGCGGTTCATTCACCGGCTCGGCCTTTACGAAGTCGCCTGCCGCGAACTGCTCAAACTCGCGCAGTTGAATCGCCTCGGCAAAAACCAGGAATGGGAATTCAACGAATGGGTGCACAGCCGCACCGGCATACCGATGGGCAAATGTTTCCAGGCCTGGTCGGCCGCCTCCTATATCCACGCCTGCCAGGAGCTGCAAATCAGCCCCGACAGTCTGCCGCATGACTGAGACCCGCGCCCGCGCCGTTGTCCTTTGCTTCGGCGAAATGCTCTGGGACTCACTCCCGCGCGGGTTGTTCCCCGGCGGCGCGCCGATGAATGTCGCCTATCATCTCCGCCAGCTCGGCCTGCGCGCCGCACCGGTCAGCGCGGTCGGCCGGGACGCGCTGGGTGATGAACTGTTCCGGCGCGTGACTGCGTGGGGATTGGATACGGACTTCATCCGCGTGCGCGACGACAAGCCAACAGGCCTGGTGCGCGTCCGAACGGAAAAGGGCGGCCCGGCCTACGACATTGTTGAAAACGTCGCATGGGATTGGATTGAACTGCCAGCACATCCGCCGGAATTTGTCGACCAGGCCTGCGCGCTCATCTTCGGCACCCTGGCCCAGCGCGCCGAACATAACCGCAAACAATTTTCCCGGCTGCGCGAACTTTGCGGCAAGGCGCTCAAGATTTTCGATGTGAACCTGCGCCCGCCGTATGACGCGCCGGAACTGGTCTGGTCTCTCGCAAAAGCCGTTGACGTCATCAAACTCAATCACGACGAGGCGGCGCGGTTGCTCGAGAAAACTTATCGCGTCGCGGAACTGGACTCGGCCGCGCGCGAATTGTCCGCCAAAACAAACTGCCCGTGCATCTGCATCACCGCCGGCCGCGACGGCTCCGGGCTATTGATGGATTCGCACTGGACCTGGCTGCCGAGCAATCCGATTACCGTGAAAGGCACCGTCGGCGCGGGTGATTCATTCCTCGCCGCGCTGGTTCAAGGACTGCTCGCTGGAAATAAATCCGCGCCGGACATTCTGAAGCGCGCCCGCAACCTGGCGGAATTCGTCGCGTCACAAGACGGCGCCACACCGGCTTATGTGGTCTCGCCGGAAGGCGAAATCAAAGCTTCATAGTTCCGGAAATCCGCCCGGTAATATTAACGCAAAGGCGCAAAGGCGCGAAGCCGCCAGAAGAAAATTATTCTCAATTGCTTTGCGCCTTTATCTCCTTGCGTCTTTGCGTTAAAAGAAAGGCATGTCCGCCGAATCTCAGGAACCAAAAGACCGCAAGACGCTTGACGACCGCGCGAAAATGACCGAGCTGGAGCGCCTCCGGCATTCCGCCGCGCATGTCATGGCCACGGCCATCCTGCGCCTGTGGCCGGACGCCCAGTTCGCCGCCGGCCCGCCGGTCGAGAACGGCTTTTATTACGACGTGGAACTGTCGCATCGCATTTCGCCCGAGGATTTCGCCGCCATCGAGGCCGAGATGAAAAAGGAAATCAAGGCCAATCATCCGTTCGAAAAAATCGTCGTCACCCGCGAGCAAGCGCTGAAAGATTCCGAGAGCGGACGGCTGGGCGGACTGACCGAGCGTCCGGGCAATCCGAGCAAGTTCAAGCTCGGCAACCTCGAAGCCATTCCCGAGGGCGAGCAGATCACCTACTTCAAGAACGGCGATTTCATTGACCTGTGCGCCGGGCCGCACGTGATGCGCACCGGCAACATCGGCGCGTTCAAGCTCACCAGCGTGGCCAGCGCGTATTACAAGGGCGACGAGCGCAACCCGCAGCTCCAGCGCATCTACGGCACGGCGTTCAAGAACAAGACCGCGCTCGACGAGTATTTCAAGATGATCGAGGAGGCCAAGCGCCGTGATCATCGCAAGATCGGCGCCGAAATGGGCCTGTTCGCGATCGATACGGAATACGTTGGGCCGGGCATGCCCCTGTGGCTACCCAAAGGCACGGTGCTTGTGGAAGAGCTCGAAAAGCTCGCCAAGGAAACCGAATTCGCCGCCGGCTATGTGCGCGTAAAAACACCGCATCTGGCCCGGGAGAAAATGTACCTAACCAGCGGACATTTGCCGATTCTTTACAAGGATTCGATGTTTCCGCCGATGGAACTGGCTGGCGAAGGCAAAGTAGATCCTGAGTTGGAACGCAAAATCAAAGCGGTCGAGGAAAAGTTGCGCGCCATGGAAGCACAGGTCAGCGCCATTGAATCAAAAGAAATGACCGAAGGTGGCACCGAGGAAGACGACGAGGCGCTCGGCGAGGATTTGTATCTGCAACAGCAGTTGCGCGATGAGCTGGCGAAACT
>JANWKE010000183.1 GCA_025451535.1 Verrucomicrobiia bacterium | reverse complement strand
GACGATGATTTACCGGTTGCACTGCGGCAACCGCCGGAGTAGAAACTGCGTTGTGATAGTTCATACAGGCAGAGAGTTTATCAGGGCGTTCACGCGCCCGCTCTCTGCCCTCATGTTTTCTAACAAACAATCGGCGGCTTGTTTTGCAGCCCATCCGGCTTCATAATTTAGACCTTATTTCCGGGAAAATGATTTGTCCACAGGAAGTTGCGTCGCGGAGGAACGGATATCTTCATCAGGCAAAGGCGGCAAATCTTCGCCTGATTTCGGCAGGGCGCGTCGTGCTCTGTGTTTGCGGAGGGCAGAGGACTACCCACCCTGCCTGTTCGCTGGCAGAATCTGCTAACGTTCCCCGCCCAGCCGGATGGTCATGCCTTCGCGGGCGGCGTCCACTTTCAATTTCGCCCGTTGCCGGGTCACGAGCTGGCGCGCGTGCTGGAGCAGAGCCGCCAGCTGTTTATCGCTGCGTTCCGGGTCGTGATGAAACAGGCACAACTGTTTGACGTTTGCCGCCAGCGCCAGCGCGACCGAGTCGTCCACGCAGCCGTGGCCCCAGCCCGCGTGCCGTTCGTATTCCACGGCATCGTATTGTGAATCGAGAATCAGCACGTCCGCCTGGTCGAGGAATTTGATCATTTCCTGGTCCTCGCCGCCGGGCTGCGGTTCACTGTCGGGGAAATAGGCCACCGACCCGCGCGGCGTGAACAGCCGGTACCCGACGCACATGCCGGGATGATGCGCGCGTTGCACCCGCACCTGCACGGCACCGATCTTGAAATCAAATTTTTTGAGTTCCTCGATTTCGATGTTGCTGGGCAATTTGTCGAATGGCACGGGAAAGTAGGTGCTTTCCATCTGGCCGGTGAGCACACTGACCAGGCCTTTGCGCGCGCCTTCACAACCCAGAATCCGCAACCGGCAGCGCGAATGATAAATCGGCCCGAAGAACGGCAGGCCCTGGATGTGGTCCCAATGCGTGTGCGTCAGGAGCAGGGTGAGATTGAGCGACTGATTTTTGAATTCCGCCAACAGGGACTGGCCCAGCGCCCGCAATCCGGTGCCCGCGTCGAGGATGATAATCTGGTTGCCGCTGCGGATTTCCACGCAGGAAGTGTTGCCGCCAAAACGCACCGTCTTCGGTCCCGGTGTCGGAATCGAGCCGCGCACGCCCCAGAATTTCACGCATGTGGCGGTTTTGATGCCGGGAATCTAACTCGCGTTTGGCAAAAAAACAAATGGCAAAACACCACTTCGGCAATCAAAATCATGTCGGCCCGGCCAGGCCAGCCCATCTGGTGGAGGTTCTGTCAGATTTTCGATGGCCAAACGAAATGAAGCTGCGTTCCGAGACAACCCCGGCCGGAAATGGCGGGGGACTTGATCGCGCCCGGTTGTTCCTGAAAAGCCCGGCCGCGCTGAGCCTGTTGTTATTCCTGCTGACCGCCTGCACGTTTCTGCCGACGCTCAAGAATGATTTTGTCAACTTCGACGATCCCATTTACGTCGTTGACAATATTCATGTGAACCCGGGGTTGACGTGGGCTGGCGTTGGATGGGCGTTTCAAGCCACCGACGGTGGCATCTGGCTTCCCCTGACATGGATCTCACACATGGTGGACTGCCAGCTTTACGGGCTGAAACCGTGGGGCCATCACCTGACCAATGTGTTACTTCACGCCCTGAATACGGCCCTTGTCTTTTTGTGGGCGCGCCTGGTGACGGGCGCCACCTGGCGGAGTTTTTTCCTCGCCGCGTTTTTTGGCCTGCATCCTTTACGGGTGGAATCGGTGGCCTGGGTGGCGGAACGAAAAGATGTGCTGAGCGGGTTGTTTTGGCTGTTGACCTTGTGGGCTTACGTGGAGTTCGTCAAAAAATCTCAATCCCATGCTTCCGGGGCAAAAAGATGTTACGCGCTGGCGGCGGTGTTCTTTTTGCTTGGTCTGATGGCCAAGCCCATGTTGGTAACGCTGCCGTTTGTGCTTTTACTGCTGGACTACTGGCCGTTGGGCCGGCTGCGGGACGGCCGGAATAATATGGGGAGGCTGATAGTGGAAAAATGGCCATTCTTTCTCCTCTCGGCATCGGCCAGCATTGTCACTTTCGTCGTTCAACAGCACGAAAAGGCGGTGGTCTGGATACCGCCCCGCTTCAGAACCGAAAATGCGGTCGTATCCTGTGTCCGATATATCGGCAAATTATTTTGGCCGGAAAACCTCTGCGTTTATTATCCTCATCCCGGTTACTGGCCGTTGGCCGCGGTTTTTTTGTCGGCCATCCTGCTGGCCATCATTTCGTTGATTTTCATTCGGCAGCGGCGGCAATATCCTTACCTGCTGTTCGGCTGGCTGTGGTTTCTGGGAACATTGATACCGGTCATCGGCCTGGTGCAGGTTGGCCAACAGGCCATGGCCGATCGCTACACCTACATCCCGCAAATCGGCCTGATGTTCTGCCTGGTCTGGGGCGCCCAGGAGCTGACCCGGACCTGGAAACGACAGACACTCATCCTGTCCATTGCGGCAACGACGGCCATCATTGCCTGTATGATTCTGACCTGTCAGCAAATCGCCTGGTGGAAGGACAGCATAACCCTGTTCCGGCACACCCTGGCGGTCACCAACAAAAATATATTAGCGCACATCGACCTCGGTATGGCCTTGTGCGATGCCGGACGAACGGAGGAGGCCATTGAACAATACCGTGCCGCGTTGCGCATCAACCCGGATGAAAGTTTGGCTCACAATGACCTCGGTGTGGCGCTGGGCCGGAATGGAAACCTTGCTGAAAGCATCAGTGAGTATCAGCAAGCCCTGCAAATCCAGCCGGGTTATGCCGACGCACACAGGAACCTGGGGGAGACTTTGAGCAAGACCGGGCACAACGCTGAGGCCGCGACCCAGTTGCAACAAGCCCTCGCTCTGGATCCCGCCGCCGCCGCCACCCGCATCGCCTTGGGCAACGTACTGAATCAGGTGGGCCGGCCCGACGATGCCATTGGTCAGTACCAAGAGGCCATCCGACTTAAACCCGGCTCGGCCGAGGTTTACAACAGCCTCGGGGTCACCCTGGGGCGCCTGGGAAGACGGAAGGAAGCGGTTCAGCAACTGCGGGAAGCCGTCCGACTGGCTCCGGACTTCAGTGATTTTCGTTACAATCTGGGCAACGCGCTCGTTCGCATTGGCGATCGGGACGGGGCCATTGAACAGTTTCGGGCGTCGCTGAAACTGGATCCCCAGGCGGCGGATGCGCACAACAACCTGGGCGCCATTCTCCTTCAAAAACAACGGTTGGACGAAGCCGTGGTACAATTCCAGGAAGCCTTGAAATTGAAGCCCGGCTTCACGGACGCACAGCGTAACCTGGCCGCCGCGTTACGAGTAAAAAATGGTACGCCGCAAAATACAAATAATGTCCCGGCACCCTGATGCACGAAAAACCTTGCGGGTTTTGGCGGCTTTTTTAGGATGATGCTCTTTGGGGGGTTGGTAGCTCAGTTGGTAGAGCAGTGCCCTTTTAAGGCATTGGTCCAGGGTTCGAGTCCCTGCCAACCCACCAGTCTTCGCTCGGAGCGCATGCGGAGAGCGAAGACTGCCGCGCCGAAACGCAGTGAAGGCGGGCTTTGGGCCTCCTTCGAACAACGCTCCGAGCTACGACCCGGCAAGCCAGAAGATTGCCACGCCGCAGCAGGAAGAGCGCAGGCGGGCGGCGGCCAAATTAACTAACGCTCCGAGCTGCGATTCGACAAACGGCTTATGGGCCGCACGTATCTCTTTGAATGTTCCAAATGCGGTTATCGCGCCCGCGTGTCGGGCAGCGCCGATCGCGGCCGGCACGTTGCTGTCCAAACCATCCTGTGCACCGAGTGCAAGGAACTTTACGACGCGGTGATTGAATTCAAACCGTCGTCACGAAAGGAAATTCATCCCAAGGTCACTCCCAGGTTCGTTGCCCTGGTAAACCGTTTGCCGCCGCGCAAGGTGCGGTATTGGGTCAAGCTCAAATTGGTTTGTCCCATCTCTGCCCGCCACCGGATTCGTTTGTGGAAACAACCCGACAAATGCCCGAAGTGTGGAACCTTCCTGGAACCGGGTGCAATCCCCTTCCGTCGCTGGGATTGAACGATTCAGGGAACGGCCACGCGCAGGTATTCGCGGGTGATAGAAAAAGTCGCAGGCAGATTTCCGACCCATTCGCCGTCCAGTTCAAAGGACGCGGAAGCGTCACCGGTCAGCTCAACAGCGGAGGCTCGGAAACGGTGCACGGCCCGGGCGGGCAGTTTCCGTCTCACCAGCAAACCGGGCACGCAACGCAGCAGGCTCAGCCAGTTCGCCCGTGGCAAGACACAGACATCCATGAGTCCGTCAGATAAATCCGCGCCGGGGAAAATGTCCAGCGGCCCGCCGTAGAAACGGCCATTACCAATCAGAATCAATTCGCCGGTGAGGGTTTGTCCGTCCCCGCGCGCCGTGATTTTCGGCAACCGGCCGCGCAGTGCTTTTACGCCCGCGATGACGTACGCCAGCGGGCCGAATTTCTTCTTCAGCGGCCAGGTCACCAGCTCGATGGCGCGCGCGTCCAGGCCCGCACCCGCGAGCTGAACGAAATACCGGCGCCGGCGGACACCGTTGGCCGAAAATTCCACGCAGGGCAAATCCAAGCGCCGCTCGCGTCCGTGCTGCAGCGTTTCCCACGCCCGGTCAATGCGCAAAGGCAACCCGATTTCGCGTGCAAAAACGTTTACCGTGCCAAGTGGCAACACGCCGAGCCGCGCCCGGGCAAAACCGCCGGCTGCGTCGCCGATGCCGTTGAGCACTTCGTTCACCGTCCCGTCACCGCCGGCGGCCACGATCAATTCAAAGCCGTCTGCCACCGCTTCCGCCGCCAGCCGCCGCGCGTCATCGGGGGTGGCCGTCGCCTTCAACGCACCCCGCGAGGCGATTCCATCCAGATGGCGGCGAAAATGCCGGGCCTTGTCGGCACGTGCCGCCGGGTTGAAGATGACGCAAGTGCGCACGCCTTAAATGATTCGGGGTGTGCCCGCCATTAGTCGAGGAGAAAGGTGGTGCGCCGGTTTACGCTTTGGGGGGTGAGCGTTCTGGCGGGCCGTCTCGCCGGCAGCCTCCCCTCGCCACTTTGGCGCGTCACCGGAGAAGGTGAGGCCTTTACTTGCACTGGCGGCCTGATTCCGCGAAAATCAGAAACATGAACGACGTGAGAGATTGGAAAATTCCCAAGTGGCCGTTCCTGCTGGGCAACGCCTTGCTGCTCGCGTTTGCGTATCTGATTGTCTGGAAATCGCCGCACCCGATTTCCAAGTGGGAAGTCGCCGCCTGTTTTTCCGCCGCCGCCCTCGGCGCGGTGCTGGGGATTCTTCCGTTCCTGCTGGATTATCGTGCGATGGGTACCGCCCTGCAGATCAACGCCCTCGGTGCAGTGGCCGACAAAATTCAGGACCTGGAAAAACTCGTTGCGCAAATCGGATCCGCTACGAACCAATGGGAGGTCGCCCAGGGCCAGGCCGAAAAAACCGCCGCCGGGGCCAAACAGATCGCCGATAAAATGGGCGCCGAAGTCCGCGAATTTTCCGAGTTCATGCAGAAGATGAGTGACAGTGAGAAGGCCGCGCTCCGGCTGGAGGTTGAAAAAATGCACCGTGGCGAAGCCGAATGGCTGCAAATGCTCGTGCGCGTTTTTGACCACATTTTTGCCTTGCACGCTGCCGCCCTGCGTTCGGGCCAACCGCAGTTGGCCGAGCAAATCACCCATTTCCAAAATGCCTGCCGCGGCACGGTCCGTCGCATCGGCCTGACGCCGTTTGCCGCCGAACCGGGCGAGGCCTTTGATGCCGGGCGGCATCAAGTCGCCGATTCCAATGGAAAACCGCCGGACGGCGCCGTCGTTGCCGAAACCATTGCCTCGGGTTACACCTTTCAAGGGAAACTCTTGCGCCCGGCGGTCGTGCGCCTGCGCGAGACCGGCGCGCGTGCCGCGCCGCCTGTGCATTCCACTTCGATTGAATTGCCCACAAAGGAAAATCAAACAGGTGGCCAGGAGGACGAACTGCCGCTGGGCTCGCCGGATTAAATATTAATGTCCATCGTTTGCCGCGCGGTGAGAAAATGCAGCCAACAATTCGTGACCGGCCGCGAATAAATGCGCGCCAGGGCCTTCGCGTAAAGTTTCAACTGCGGTTCGTAGAGCCGTTTTCGCGCCACCAATTCCCCGGGCGGGCTTGCGTCCGTCTTGAAATCCACGAGCCAGATTTCCCCGGGCAGCAATACCGCCAAATCCGCCACGCCTTGCACGACCACAAATTCAGCTTCAAGTCCCGGCGGCGTTTTCGCGCCAATAATGGTGTCCACCTCCGCCGGGCTGAATTTTGCCGTGAACGGCAGCTCACGTTGGACCCATTTCCGCTGCGAAAGAATTTTTCTCCCTTCGGACGAAGTCCAGAACGCCGCAATGCTTTGCAAATCCAAAGCGGCATATTCATCCGTCGACAAAACTTTTTCGTGTTCCAGACGTTTTGCCTCGGCTGTAAACGATTTCAGCCCCCCGACATTTTCAAAGGAGAAATGCTGAAGAAACTTGTGATGCGCCGTGCCGGTGGCCGCCGCCGTCAATGGCGGATGGCGGATGGCGGATGGCGGATTTGAGGGCGAATCCCCGGGTCGTTGCCCGGAAGGCTGGTCCCCAAAACGGGATGAAGTCTGAAACATGGATTCTGCTTCGTCATCCAGTTCCTCCGCCTGCCGCCGCAACGTGGTGACGGACGACTTGGCCGCCCGCCGCGTCGCTGCCTCGAACGGATATTCCCACGACAACATGGCGCGCAGCCTTTTCGCCGTAGCCTGATCGAGCACCGGAGTTTTAATTTCCGATTTCTGGTTTCCGATTTCCGATTCCTCCGCCAATGCTTCGTCTTTCACCCTTCGCCAGCGCAAATGCGGCAACTGGCCTTCGGTTGAACTCCGAACTCCGAACTCCGAACCCCGAACTCCGAACCACAGTCCCAGCCAATCCGCATAACTTTTCGCGGCGACAATGGCCTGAGTGGTAATGGCTTCCGGCTCCAGCCAGAGCGATTCCCATTTTTTCTCCGAAATGGTGGCGGTGAGAATCAGCGTGTCGCGGGCGCGCGTCATCGCCACGTACAGCAGTCGCAACTCCTCGCCGCGTTGTTCGCGGCGCTGATGCCGCTGCGCGAGCCAGTGCGGCAGGCTCGGATAACGCCGGCCGGTATGGGGCGGTTTGATGCGCGGGCACAGGCCGAATTGTTCATCAAAAAAGATTTCGTTGCGCAGGTCCTGTTCGTTGAACGGCTTGGCCAGATCGGCGACCACCACGACCGGAAATTCCAAACCTTTGCTCTGGTGAATGCTCATCAGCCGGACGGCGTTTTCCTCCGCCACCGCCGCGACCTCGGGTTCGGCGTCGGCCGCCTGTTGCGCCTCGATGAATTTCAAAAAGCGAAACAGGCCCTGCCGCTGGAATTGGTCGAACTGCTGCGCGAGGCCGAGGAACCGTTCGACGTTTGCCTGTCGCTGTGCACCGCGCGGGCGCGAGCGGAGCCACTCGGCGTAATGCGTTTCCGCCAGCACACTTTCCAGGCACTGTGACAACGACGCCTGCCTTGCCAGCTTCCGCCAGCGGGAAAATTGTTCGAGAAATTTTTCAATTTTCTGCGTCGTCTTGTCCTGATTTCTGATTTCCGACTTCTGACCGCTGATCTCTGACCTCTGACCTCTGGTCAGCGCCGTCCAGAACTGAACCTCCGGCGCGGCCAGCCGGACCGTTGCCAGTTCATCCAGCGACAACCCCACCAGCGGCGAGCGTAGCACGGCAATAGCCGGCACATCCTGCAACGGATTGTCGAGCAGCTGCAGCAGGCTCAGCAGATCGGCGATTTCGGTGCTGTCGTAAAAACCGCCGCGCTCGACGATCAGTGGCACGCCCGCGCGCTCGAATTCCTTGGCATACGCCTCGGCCTTGTTCGCTGGCGCGCGCAGCAACACCGCCATGTCACGCCATTCGGCTGTGCGTTCGGCATGGTTCTCTTCATCCCAAATTTGGTGCTTTTGCGTGATCAGTTCGCGTAACCGGTACGCCACGAGCCGCGCCTCTTTTTCGGTTTCCTCGAGTTCCACCAAATCACTTTCGCCGGTGCCATCGTCCGCCGGGCGGTCACCGCGGCCGCCTTTGAATCGCACCAGCCATTCCGCGCGTGGCGTCGGATTTTGGGCGAGGCTGAGCGCCGTCCGTTGTTCCGGCGCGCCGAACTGCAATCGCGCCGCCACGCCGTAATCCACACCGCCAACTTCCCTGTGCATGAGCAGCTCAAAAATCGAATTTACGAAAGCGAGCAGGCTCTCGCGGCTGCGGAAATTTTCCATGAGCGGAATCACCTGGCCATTTTCTCCGTGCCATTGATTGGCGTAATCACGGAAGATTTTCGGGTCGGCCAGGCGGAAACGGTAAATGCTCTGCTTCACGTCGCCGACGAGGAAACGGTTGGTCTCCCCGCCATCGCGGCTCAATGCCTGGATGATTTTATCCTGCGCGGCGTTGATGTCCTGGTATTCGTCTACGAAGACGAAGCGGATTTTTTGGCGCCAACGTTCGGCAATGGCGGTCGGATGGCCGTTGGCGGAATCCCAAAGCAGCTTCAAGGCGAACTGTTCGAGATCATGAAAATCCAGAACGCCGTCGGCGCGTTTGCGTTCACCGAATTTTTCCCCGAATTCCTGCGCCAGTTGGAGCAGTGCAGTCATATGACCGCGAATCCAGTCCCAATCCTCGGCCAGCGGCTCGCGGGCGCCGGCCACGGGCATGAGTGACTGCAGGAAAGCGGCATCGGCAAGGAAATTTTCCAGCGGCTTGCGCAGTGCGCCTTTTTTGCGCGCCGGATAATTCTCGTCTGTGGTAAGGATTC
This sequence comes from Verrucomicrobiia bacterium, assembly GCA_025451535.1. Lineage (GTDB taxonomy): Bacteria > Verrucomicrobiota > Verrucomicrobiia > Limisphaerales > UBA11358 > UBA11358. The sequence goes on along the minus strand of JANWKE010000183.1, from coordinate 26,589 downwards.
TTTTCAGAACTTCAGCGGTCGTCTCGCTGCCCTTTTGCCCAAGGATTTTGAACAGTTCCGCCGCCTTTTCGTTTCCACGCTTTAGATTTTCCAGGAGCGGCAGCCATTCCTCGCGCCAATTTTGGATGGCTTGACTGAACCACTCGCGCCATTCGATCGGCTCCGGCGACGCGAACCGCGTTATTTGTTCCGCAAGCCAGCGGTCGGCGTCAGGCCGCGTTTGGGCGTAATGATGCAAGTGCAGCAGCATCGCGCGGATGGGGTGTTCGTCGCCGTTGCCATAAATTTGAATGAGGTATTGCGCGGCGGCGGAGAGCCCGGCTGGCCCGGCGTAATGCGATTGGAATTGTTCCTCCAGCGTTTCCTCCGCGAGCAAACGAGCCTCGACCGTGTCGAGCACGGCCAGCTGCGGGTCGAGGCCGAGTTCGTAAAAATGTTCACGCACGAGCCTCAGGCAAAAACTGTGCAATGTGCCGATGGGCGCGATATCGAAGAGCGCGAGCTGCCTGGCCCAATGGTCTTCGCCGGGCCGGGGGGGGATTTCTTTCTCCAGTTCGCGGCGGATGCGCCGGCGGACTTCTACCGCCGCTGCATCGGTGAACGTGATGATGAGCATCTCGTCGATCGAAACGGGCGGTGATTCACGGCGGAGACAATCCAGGCAACGCTCGACGAGCGTATGGGTTTTTCCCGTGCCTGCCCCGGCCATGATCAACACATTGCCGCGCGCGGTGACGGCCTGCTGCTGCGAAGGAGTCAGGGCGTCGGCATTTCTTGTTGTGGGTGATTCCATGCTACAGCCGCAGGCTAACACGGGGTTGAAATTTGGAAAAGTGCCACCCGCAAGAACTTTGTCCCCTCGCCCCGGCCCTCTCCCCCATTTTGCGGCGGAGAGGGAGATAAAAGAGCGACTTGTTCTAGGTGCGCGTGGATTCCATCCGGCAAAATTTTAGCCGCAGATGAAAACGGCGTAAAGTTGCGTGGCGGCCACACCGCTATAAGCGGATGAAACAAAGATTAATCGCGCGGCGCGTTCGTATAAATCTTTACGCCTGGTAAAGTCGCTTGCTTGCGAAAGTCGTTCATTGATTTTTCGACGTGATTTTACGGGAGCGCAGGATAATGTTTACTCATGTCCCAAAGCTTCCGCCTCAAGGACCAGCCGGTCAGCGAGCGGCCGCGCGAACGGCTGGTGGCACAAGGTGCGGACGCCTTGAGCCACGCGGAATTGATCGCCATTTTGCTCCGGACGGGCTTGAAAGGAGCGAACGCTGTCGACATCGGCCGGGAGCTTTTGCTGAAGTTCGGTACACTGCAGTCGCTGGCGCAGGCATCGGTGGAGGATTTACGGAGCGTCAAAGGCATCGGGCGCGACAAAGCGGCGACGCTGATGGCAGCGTTTGCCCTGGCGCGTAAGATGGCGGAGGATTTGCAGCGCGAATCGCCCGTGCTCGATAATCCCGAAAACGTGGTGCGGCTGTTGCGCGAGAAAAATCTGATGAAAAAGGTGGAGACCTTGCAGGTGTTGCTGCTGAACACGCGTCGGCGGCTGATTCGCGTGGTGGAAATTACGGACGGCACGCTCGACACGATTCTGGTGCATCCACGCGAGGTGTTCAAGGCCGCCATTGCTGCCAACGCCGCTGCCGTGGTGCTGGTGCACAATCATCCCAGCGGCGACCCGACGCCGAGCGAGGCGGACATCAAGGTGACACGCGATCTAATTCGGGCCGGGCAGCTTTTGAAGATTGAAGTGCTCGACCACGTCATTATCGGCCACGCGACACCGGAACGGCCCAAGGATTTTGCTTCGCTGCGGGAACTGGGGTATTTTTACCAGTAAGCATGGTTTATTTTCCGCTCCGCCGAGCGCGGAACGTCGACCCAGCTTATGGAAAATGCCGGATCAAATGGGATCACTTCGCAGTTATTCGATGAATCGCCTGGTTTTACTCTTTGTGCTCCAGCTGGATCCGAAGGTTGCTTTCCACTACGGGAAATAAAATTTGTCCCTTTTTCACCGGAGCGTAAATCTATAGGTGGTGATGAATGATGACATGATCCTGGTGCGGGATTATGCCCGGCACAAGTCAGAGGAGGCGTTTGCCACGCTGGTGTCGCGGTATGTCAATCTGGTTTATTCCGTGGCGCTGCGCCAGGTGCGCGACCCGCAGCTGGCGGAGGAGGTGACGCAGGCGGTTTTCATTATTCTGGCGCAGAAAGCGGGTTCGCTCAGCGCGAAAACAGTTCTCGTCGGCTGGCTTTGTCGCACAGCACAGTTCGCGTCAGCCAATGTCTTGACCGTCCAATTTCGCCGTCAACGCCGCGAACAGGAGGCCTATATGCAGTCTGTAACCAACGAACCCGAACCGGAGATATGGAACCAGGTTTCGCCGCTGTTGGAGCCGGCGCTCGCGACCTTGAAAGCCGCTGATCATGACGCCATCGTCCTGCGATTTTTCGACGGGAAAAGCCTGCTTCAGGTCGGGAATGTTTTGGGCGTAAGTGAAGAAGCCGCTAAAAAGCGGATCACTCGAGCCTTGGAAAAATTGCGGAAATTTTTCACAAAGCGCGGCGTTGTGCTTTCAATAACCGGAATCGCTGGGGCCCTTTCGGCCAATTCAATTCAAGCCGCGCCAGCGGGGCTGGCCAAGGCTGTCGCCATCGCAGCGGGCCAGGGAGCCACGGCGACGACCGCAACCGCGGCGCTGGCCGCAGAGACGCTCAGGCTCATGGCCTGGGCCAAGGCAAAGATGGCGGCCGCCGCCAGTGTGATCATCATCGTCGCTGCCGGCACCACGGCGGTCGTGGTGCAGAACGCGCACCGGGCGCAGCCCGCCGCGGCCCCCGATATCCGGGGAGCCTGGGAAGGCGTTGCGGAAGACACCAATCAGCATACCCGCAACCGCGCGGTGATGAAAATTACCCTGACCAACGGCACCTACCGGGCCACGGTGGATGTAATCGACCAGGGCAAGCAAGACATTCCGCTCAGTGTCTTTATTTACAAGTATCCCTCGGTTCACGCGGAATTGAAATTTGCCGGCGGCAATGCCGTCTGGGAGGCGACTTTGAATGCGGACGCGACAGAAATGGCTGGGGTTTGGAAACAGCAGAATCAATCGACCCGTTTGAAGCTGAAGCGGACCAGCGAACCTGAGATTGCGTCCGAACCGCTGACGGAAAAAGATTATGCGCCGCGCAGAGGTTCGGATTTACAGGGTTATTGGAAAGGAACGTTAGCTTCGATGCCTGTGAATTTAAAAATTGTCGAGCAACCGGACCGGACATTTCGTGCTGAGTTCGACAGCGTACAGGAAGGCATGAGAAATATTCCCGTCTCGATTACCTATGCCCGGCCGCGGATCAAAGTTCAAGTCGACGGGTATGGATCCTGGTTTGAGGGCAATGTGGAAGCCAACGACACCCGGATCGCGGGTATCTGGGGAGTGAGCGCGACCAGGACATTTCCGGTGGTTTTTCAGCGCATGGATCCGGCCATCGACGCGGCGCGGGCGCGAGCCGGAAATTACGTTTTTGTCGCTGATGACGAACTCCAGGGCCACTGGCGGGGAGAGATGAGCACCGAAAGAAACGGCAAAAAAGTAAAGCTGCATATGGTTTTACACATTGCGAAAATGCCGGATAATACCTTTGTGGCTTTGCTGGACAGCCCGGATGAATTCATGAGTGGAATTGAAGCAAGCCTGGTTCGGTTTTCGGCGCCAAACCTGCAATTGCGCTGGGTCGGGATCGGCAGCCGGTTTGAGGGAGAATTTCGAAACGGGAAGCTCTACGGCATCTGGCGCGATAATAGCGGCCCGCATCCGCTAACGCTGGAAAGGAGTCTGCCCGAATGACAGCACGAAGCCAGGGCTTCACATTGATCGAGTTGCTGGTGGTGATTGCCGTAATCGGCATTCTGGCCGCGTTATTGCTGGCGGTGTTGAGCCAGGCCAAAAACCAGGCCGGAATCACGGTCGACCTCAATAATCATAAACAGATTTTACTGGCTGCGCACTTGTACGCCGGCGACAACGAGGATCAGCTGCCGCCACCTGGTTGGGGCACGGATTATGCGTGTTGGGCATTCAACGTTCCCTTTGTGGAAGGGGGGAGTGGTTCCAGGAGTGGTTATGAATCGGTGTACCCATCCCAAGTGGAATCCGCCCGGAAAGGTCTGCTTTTTACGTACTTGAAAACAACCGATGTCTTCAGGTGCCCGGATGACCGGCCTGACGCCCTTTTCTATATGCGGGTGGTTTATATTTCCAGTTATGTCTGGAACGGCGCTGTGTGTGGGTACAGCAATGAAATGGCCGATAAACCATACAAACTTGGCCAATTCAAACCCAATGCAATTCTCCAATGGGAAGGCAATGAAAAAGGAGAAGTTCCTTTCAATGATTGTTCGGATTATCCGTCAGAAGGAGCCACCCGGCGACACCGGACCGTGGTGACGGTCGGATTGTTCGACGGCAGCTCCAAGAAACTGACACTCCTGAACTTCAACGCCCTGGCGGTGCAGGGGCTGGAGCCAAACGAACTCTGGTGCAATCCCGCGAGCTGGAACGGCGGGCAACTGAATTGACAACCTGACCGTCGCAATTTCTCGATTGTCCGGCACATCACCCCGAGGGTGGCCCTATTTCCCGATCTGGCCGCGGGTAACGCCGAGCTGGTTGATCAATTTCAATTCGCGCCAGAGTTGGGTGCCGGTCATTTCGCCGCGGAGAAGTCGGCGATATTGGACAATCGTCCGCGCCACCTGTTCGGGCGTTTCGTTAAGAAATTCCACGCGGAAATGGCGCACGCCCAGTTCAATCATGCGCGAAACATACTCCGCGCCGGTCTGGGCCAGCGCGTTGAAGACCGTGTTGCGGCAGCCGATGTCCGCCTTCACCGGATGTTCGGCGCCCACGCGGTCGCGTAGTTTGACGTCATGCCGATCGCACGGACGGCCGCAGTTCCGGAAATCCGTGCCGCTCGACAGAAACGCGCAGAACACGCAGTGTTCCATGTGAAACATCGGCATGTGCTGGTGAATCGTCACTTCGAACCAATCCGGCGGCGCCGCGTGCAATAACGCTTCGAGTTGCTGAAAATTCAAATCGTAACTCGCCGTCACGCGTTCCAGGCCGAACCGGTTTTTGAAATAATCCGCTGCCAACCGGTTCGCCACGTTCAGTGAGAAATCACCAATCCGCCGGTCGTGGGCGAAGAATTTGAGGTGGTCATAATTGCGTACCAGGTAGCCGTCCGCGTTGCACGAGCGCACCTGTTCCAGCGTCCATTCCTCGCCGGTCTTGAAGATGCGCGGGGGAGCCACGAAGATTGCGGAATGCGGAATACGGAGGGCGGAGTCGCGGCCGCGAGCGGTGTGAAACAACGTTACAGCTTCACGGTACTTTTTGGGGTCTTCAAATTCGCAATAGATCGTGGTCACGCCGCAGTGCAGTGCGGCTTCGAGTTGCGGCAGGTTGCGAACCAGGGCAATCAATTCTGGATGGGTAGCAGCTGACGTGAGGAGGCTCTGACTGAACGGAGTTGAAGGATGAGCCTCGTTACCGCGGCTGCTACACTCATTCAGTTGCCAGCGTTTTGGCCACGTCCACAAACGCTCCAGTTCCGCCACGGTCTCGCGGCGCAGACGGTTCAATTCGCTCACCGGCAACAAAACGTCGCCGCTCAGACAATTTTTCAACCCCCCGAACTTGAACGGTGTACCGCCAAGCCGGCCGAGTTGTTCGCGCAACTTTTCTTCTGTGAGTGGCTGCTTTTCCGCTTTTGCCAGCGGCATGGTGGATTCCACTTTCGCAACATTTCCCAATTCGTCGCGCGTAATCAGTGTGAGCGGTTTGCCGACCGTTCCATGAGCTTCCATTTCAATGGGCCGCTGAAATTTCGGCGTGTCGCCGGCGAAACTTTGACGCAGCCGCCGGTTCAGTCGGGGATCGTCCGTCTTCCACAACCTGTCGCCAACGCGGATGCGTGAGAAATCAATATCGCCGTGGCCGAAACGCAACTCGCGCGCCGAATTTTGAATTTTTGGTTTTGAATTTTTAACTTCGTAAACCCTTCCGCCTTCCTCTTTTGCTTCCGGGCGGCCGGCGTCGAAGACCACGCCGTCGCCAGGTTGCAGTGGCGCTTCGAGTTCGACCACCACGGCGTCGCGCAAAACTTTTTTCACTTTGCCGAGGGACACGCCGCGTTTTTTGCCGAACCGCGCGTGGACGAGCTGCTGATTGTTGGTGCCGCCGAACCAGCCGGTGTAGAGGCCGCGTGAAAAGGCCATCTCCATTTCGTATTTATGATTTACGATTTCGGATTTACGAGCCGATTCACCACAAGCCCGTAAATCGTCATTCGTAAATCGCAAATTGTCCAGGGCCTGCCGGTAAATCCGCGTGATATTGGCCACGTATTCAGGCGATTTGAGGCGACCTTCGATTTTTAACGACGCGACGCCGGCGCGGATCAAATCCGGCAGAACTTCCAGCCCGGCCAGGTCCTGCGGGCTCAGCAGATATTTCCGATCGCCGAGCGGAACGAGCTGGTTGTCGGAAATCAGTTCGTAGGGCATCCGGCAGGCCTGGGCGCATTCCCCGCGATTGGCCGAGCGCCCACCGAGCGCCTCACTGGTCAGGCATTGGCCGGAATAGGCGATGCAAAGAGCACCGTGGACAAAAACCTCCAATGGGAGTGACGGGTGACGGGTGACGGGTGACGAGATCGCTTCGTCGGCAGCGCGAATTTTATTAATTTCGGCAATGGAGCATTCACGGGCGAGCACGACGAGATTGCAGCCGAGCGCGCGGGCGAATTCCATGCCGGCGGTGCTGGTGATGGTCATCTGCGTCGAGGCATGAATCGGGAAATCGGGGGAAAGGCGGCGGATAAGCCTGCAAATGCCCACATCCTGTACGATGACCGCATCTACACCGGCGGCAATCATGGTGCGCAGATATTTTTCGGCATCGGCGAGTTCATTTTCAAAAACAAGCGTGTTAAGCGTCACGTAACCGCGCACGCCACGGCGATGAAGAAATTCCATCAGCTTCGGCAGGTCAGCTTCGGTGAAGTTTTGCGCCCGCATCCGGGCGTTGAACTTCTCGAGGCCGAAATAAATCGCGTCCGCGCCGTTCTCGACGGCGGCGCGGGCGCAATCCCAATCGCCGGCCGGCGCGAGCAGTTCCGGCACTTTGGCGATTGCCGGTTGCCGATGGCCGACGGGTTCGTTGGTGATGGTGCCGGTCATTTCAGGTTGAATTTAACCGCGAACCCGCGAACACACAAAGCATCTTTGGCCGTCCAGGCGGCCGTCCCTGAACCCGCCGGCTGATTTAGCTGCCGCTGCGTTGAAAAATCCAGTTTTCATCCGCGTGCTTCTATGTTCATCTGTGCGGAAAATGATTCATCCAACTGCCATCATTCATCCCAAGGCGAAACTGGACTCAACGGTCCGGGTCGGGCCTTATGTTGTGATTGATGAAGGGGTCGAACTGGGTGCGGAATGCGTGGTCGGACCGCACGTTTATCTGACGGGCCTGACGACCATCGGTCCGCACAACCTGTTTCACGCCGGTTGCGTCATCGGCGACGCGCCGCAAGATTTGAAGTACCAGGGTGAGCCGACGCGGCTGCGCATTGGCGACCACAACGTATTCCGTGAGCATGTCACGGTGCATCGTTCAACGAAGCCCGACGCAGAAACCATCGTCGGTTCGCACAATTTTCTCATGGCCAGCACGCATGTGGCGCACAACTGCGTTATGGGCGACCATGTCATTATGGCCAACGGCGCGGTGCTGGGCGGACACGCCGAAGTACAGGACCGCGCATTCCTTTCCGGGAACTGTTGCGTACATCAGTTCACACGAGTAGGCACGCTGGCTTTGATGCAGGGCAACTCGGCCATCAGCAGGGACTTGCCGCCATTCACAATCGCCTTGCGCATAAATGAAATTTGCGGCTTGAACAGTGTCGGGCTGCGGCGCGCGGGGATCACCCTGGAGCAGCGCCTGGAATTGAAACGGCTTTATCTTTGGCTGTTTCGTGGCGGGAAAAATTTGCGCGAAGCGCTGGGCACGGCGCAAAAAAAATTTTCCAGCAACCCGGCGAAAATTCTGTTAGACTTTGTAACGGGTGCCAAACGCGGTGTGTGCGCGGATGTGGGGCACGCCACCGTAGAAAGTGAAGAGGAATAGATGGGCAGGTATCGAATCATTGGTGCGGATGGCCGGCAATATGGCCCGGTGTTCGCGGAGCAATTGCAGCAATGGATCGCCGAAGGCCGCGCGAACGCGCAGACGCACACGCTCGCGGAGGGTGCGACGGAATGGAAACCACTCGGCGTGGTGCCGGAGTTCGCAACCCGTTTCGCACCGCAAACTCCGCCGACCATCAGTCCGCCGGTTCCCGGACCAGTCCGGAAAACAAACTCCAATGCCATGGCAGGGTTGATTTTTGGCATTCTGGCATTTTTTTGCTGCTGCAAATTTCTGTTCGGCCCGCTGGGCCTTATTTTCTCGCTCGTCGGGCTTTCGCAAATCAACCGGCATCCGGAGTTTTACGAAGGCCGCGGCCTCGCCATTGCCGGTCTCGTCCTTTCAATTTTGAGCCTGTTGTTGGCCATCCTGTTCATCCTGATCGCCCTGGTTACCGGCAATTTCCATCTCAGCGGGGGCTTTCACCGTTTCTGATCCCGATGTCGCAAGCCAAATCACAGGCCGTTCCGCCAAAAATTTCACTGTTCTCCGGGCTGAAATTTTTCACGGGTGCGATATTGGGCGCGGCCATTCTCGGCGCCGGCGCGGTGATGTATTTCTTCAATCCCAGCACACACGGATTTTATCCCGTCTGCGAGTTTCACCAATTGACGGGGTTGAATTGTCCGGGCTGCGGCGGCACGCGCGCCGTCTACCAGTTGCTGCACGGGCATCTTTTAAGAGCGTTGCAGGACAACGCGCTGGCGGTGTTGTTCCTCGCGGGGCTGGCGGGGCGCGCGGCGTGGTTAGAAACCCAAAAATTGCGGCGTCGGCCGGTCGGGTCGTTTCTGCCGCCGAAATTTCTCTGGCCCCTGTTGATCGTGGCCGTGGTTTTCACCGTGCTGCGAAATTTACCGGCCTTTTCATTTCTTTCACCGTAGGTCGGGGCCCCGCCGGGCGGAACTTTTTCGCTTTTGCGGGCACACGTTCTCGTGTTCAATCGTTGACCTATGAGTCTGACACATCCCTTGACAACCACGACCTTTGAGCTGCCTGGTTATCGCGTGGCCAAGTCGCTTGGTGTCGTGCGCGGCATCATTGTGCGGTCGCGTTCGGTGATTGGCAACATTGGCGCGAGCATCCAGAGCATTTTTGGCGGGAACATTTCCCTTTATACCAATCTGTGCGAACGGGCGCGTGAGGACGCTTTCAATCTGATGCTGACGCACGCCGGTGAGCTGGGCGCCAACGCGGTCGTCGCCGTGCGCTATGACGCGACGGAAATAGCGCCGGGCATCACCGAGGTGCTGTGCTATGGCACCGCCGTTTACGTGGAAGCATCGCATTAATTGATATGGCCGGACACAGCAAATGGGCGAAGGTCAAGCATTTCAAGGGCGCGATTGACGCCAAGCGCGCGAAGATTTTTGCCAAATTGAGCCGCGAAATAACCATCGCCGCCAAAATCGGCGGTGGCGATCCGGGCATGAACCCGCGCCTGCGCATGGTGCTGCTCAAGTGCCGCACCGCCAACATGCCGCGCGACAACATCGAGCGTGCCATCAAGAAAGGCACCGGCGGCGGCGAAGCCGTGAACTTCGAGGAATTGACCTATGAAGTTTACGGGCCGCACGGCGTGGCGCTGTTGGTGGAAGTGAGCACGGACAATCGCAATCGCACGGCGTCGGATATTCGCAGCCTCGTGACCAAAGGTGGCGGCAGCATCGCCACGCCCGGCTCGGTCAGCCGTTTGTTTCAACGCAAAGGGCAGATCATTGTCTCGCGGGAAGCGGCGGGTGAAGACGAGCTGATGGAACTGGCGCTCGAAGCCGGTGCGGAAGATTTCAAGGTGGAGCCGCAAGGTTACGAGATACTGACCGAGCCGGGAAATTTTGAAGCCGTCCACAAACAAGTGGAGGCCAAAGGGATTAAATGCGAAGCGGCGGAAATTACGTCGTTGCCAACCCTCCTGGTGCCGCTCACCAGCGAAGCCGACATTGCCGCCGTCAACCGCTTGATCGAGGCGCTGGAGGAGCACGACGATGTGAAGGAAGTTGTTTCCAACGCCGACTTCCCCGGCGAGGCGGTGAAGGCATGAACCTCTGCGCGGCCTGAAGTATGAAGGCGTTGAGCGCTGATTCCATTCTTGCGCGACTGCTGGGCAAACTGACGGCGGCGGTTTTTCGCCATCCCCGGTGGTTTGTCTATCCCCAGGTGGTCCTGTTCGTGGTGTGCGTCCTCTACACCGTCGGCTATCTGAAGGCAGACATGAACCGGGACAACCTGGTAGGTCCCAACCATAAAAATCAGGAGAATTATCTTCGTCTGCAGAAGGAATTCCCCCAACAGGGCAACGATCTGGAGGTGGTCGTGGAGGGCGGCAACATTGAACGCAACCGGCAGTTCGTCGAGCGCATCGCCGCGAAAATGCGGGCGGAAACCAATTTGTTCGCCGACGTCTTTTACCAGCAGGACCCGTCGGTCATGGGGGCAAAGGCATTGCTGTTCGCATCCAAGGACGATTTGATCGGACTGAAAAAGACGCTCGACGATGCGCTGCCGTTCATCCGACAGTTTACACCGACGACGAACTTGATTTCATTTTTTGAGCAGGTCAACACGAGCTTCCGCACCGCGCCGCGGGAAACCAACGCGCAGACCGAATCCCTGGTACAAGCCATCCCGGCGCTGACGACGATCATCCAACAGGCTACCGACAGTCTGGAGTTGGGCGGCACACCGCCCTCGCCCAGCGTGGTTTCGCTGTTCAATGCCGGCAGCGAAACGAATACTTACATCACTTTTGACCACGGTCGCATGTTTCTGGTGGCGGCGCGGGCGGCGAGCGACGCGCTCAATGGCGACGCGATTGAACGTTTGCGCCAGCTCATCCGGCAAACCCAGGATGAAGTTCCCGGCCTCAATGTGGGACTGATCGGCGAGCCGGTGCTGGATTATGACGAAATGAAGCAGTCACAGAAGGACGTCACGGTCGCAAGCATCGTATCGCTGGTTTTGTGCGCATTGATCTTCGTCTACGGTTACAACGAAACGGGGCGTCCCATCAAGGCGAACATCTGTCTGGTGATCGGGCTGGCCTACACGCTGGCGTTCGCCACGTTGATCATCGGGCATTTAAACATTCTGACGGTCACCTTTGTGCCGATGCTCATCGGGCTGGCAATTGATTTTGGCGTGCATTTGATCACACGTTACGAGGAGGAATTGCGCCACGGCCATCCCAAGGAAGCCGCGATGACCAAGGCCATGGTCTTCACCGGGCAGGGTATTTTCACCGGTGCGTTGACCACAGCCGGCGCCTTCCTGGCAATGTACTTCACCCATTTTCGGGGGATTCAGGAAATGGGCGTCATTTGCGGCGGCGGCCTGTTGCTTTGCTTTGTGCCGATGATGACGATGCTGCCGGCGCTGCTGTTGCATGGGCGACAGAACGTCATTGATCATCAAACCACTGAAGACGAGACCCGGGCGCGCATTGAAAATGTCTGGCTGCAACGTCCGGTCATCGTGATTGCCGTTACACTCGTTCTGTGCGCACTGACACTGGTACTGGCCCGCAGGGTCAAATTTGACTACAACCTGCAGAAATTGCAGAGCGTCGGGCTGCCCTCGGTGGTATTTGAACAGAAACTGTTTGCCGCGGCCGACCAATCCCTGTTGAGCGGTGCGATCATGGCCAATTCGCTGACCAATGCCATTGATTTGGAGAAACGCCTCAGCCGACTGCCGTCCGTGGCCAAGGTTGTGCCGCCGGTGAGCCTGCTCGAGGACTTTCTTAACTCAAGCGATGCGGAAAAATTGGGATTGATCGGTGAGATCAAAAATGAATTGGCGGGGCTGCGGTTTGGTGTGCCGGACGCAAAACCGGTGGAGATTAACCGGTTCAGCGGGACGCTGTACTCGCTGTACGGCTACTTGGGCGCAGCGTTGGATGCGGTCGGGAACACTGACCCGGAATTGACGAAACAGTTCATCGTGTTGCGCCAGGCGATCGAAGATCTGCGCAAGACGATGTTGCAAGGCAACGACCAGGCGCTTACGGAACACGCGGGCAAGCTGACGCAGTTTCAGCAGGCACTCTTCACCGACATGCGCACGACGTTTCAGGTGCTGCAGCATCAGGATAATAGCGCGCCTTTGCGTGTGGACGATCTGCCCCCGGCGTTCCGTAACCAGTTTGTGGGGAGGACCGGAAAATTTCTGTTGCAGGCGTTTCCGAATATTGACGTGTGGCAGCGTGACAATCAGGAAAAGTTTATCGCGGAGTTGCGAACGGTGGATCCCGACGTTACCGGGACGCCGGTGCAACTTTACGAATTTGAGGAGCTGCTAAAAAACAGCTACCTTCAGGCGGCTTGGTATTCGCTGGCGGCCATTGCGATTTTGGTTTTCTTCCATTTCCGCAGTCCCGGTGCGGTGGCTTTGGCGTTGTTACCGGTCGGCATCGGCACGCTTTGGCTGGTGGGCTTCATGGGATGGTTCGGCATTCCGTTCAACCCCGCAAACATCATGACCCTGCCTTTGGTCATCGGTATCGGGGTTACCAACGGCATCCATGTGTTGAATCGGTTTGCCGAGGAACGCACACCGGGCATTCTGGCGCGGAGCACCGGCAAAGCCGTGCTGGTGTCCGGGTTGACGGCCATTGCGGGTTTCGGCAGTTTGATTCTTGCCAAAGACCGTGGTATTCACAGCCTCGGTTGCATAATGTCCATCGGCATCGCAACGTGTATGATCGCGGGTTTAACCTTTTTGCCAGCCCTGCTCAATTTGCTTGGCCGGTGGCGTCCGTTGATACAAACGAATCAACCCAGTGCCGACAATTCATCGTTGCCGACACTGGGTCAGGAGGAACCGAGGTCAAAACCTCAAGTGAAAGGCAAAGGTAAAGCAATTCAGTGAAATGTCAACCTCAATGTTAAAAATAGGTTTACAAAGGTGAAAACCGCACAAAATGGCTTTGCGATAACGTTACCGCTCAAACGATTTCATGTTATCTGATCAATGATCTATCGAAAATTCAGGCTTTGCTTGCGAATCTGTTTGTGGCTGATGGCACTAAGTTTTCCTCTTGCTGCTTTCGGTGCGGACGACTTTGTTGCCGGACCACTTTTTAGCCGGTTTACGCTGACACTGGATTCAGGGTCTCGGACCGAGGCCATCGGCCCGTTCTTTTACAGCCAGAGAAAGGATTCGGAAAAAATCTGGGGTGTTCCACCATTGTTCTCATTCGACTCGGATTCCGCTGTTGAATCGGACGAGAATGACTTGCTTTATCCGGTACTCACCTACCGGCGCTTTGGAACCGAATATCGGTGGCAGCTTGGCCAACTGCTCAGTTTTGCGGGCGGCGAAGCTCCACAAGGTTTTCATGAGAATCGCTTCACGCTTTTCCCGGTTTACTTCCAGCAACGTTCACCGGACCCAAAGGAAAATTACACCGCCCTGGTGCCCTTCTATGGCCATCTCCAGAACCGGTTGTTCCACGACGAGATTTTCTTCGTCATGTTTCCGCTTTACAGCGAGACCCGCAAACGAGACGTGATTACCGACAACTACTTTTTTCCGATTTTCGATTTGCGCCGCGGAAACGGCCTGCACGGCTGGCAGCTCTGGCCATTGATGGGCACCGAGCACAAGGACGTGACCACGCAGACCAACGGATTTGGAGATGTTGAAACCATAGCCGGCCATGACAAATTTTTCGCGCTCTGGCCGATCCATTTTTACCAGAATACCGGCATCGGCACCGAGGATCCGGCGAAATTCCGGGCTGATCTGCCGTTTTACAGCGTGCTGCGCTCACCCCAACGCGATTCCACCTCCGTGTTGTGGCCGTTTTTCAGCTGGGTTAATGATCGTGGGGAGAAATATCGCGAATGGGAAGGACCGTATCCATTTGTTGTGGTCGCACGCGGCCCGGGCAAGACCGTCACGCGGGTCTGGCCGCTGTTCAGCCAGGCACATAGTGACGCGCTGGAAAGCGATTACTATCTCTGGCCGCTTTACCGGTACGATCGTCTCCATGCCGATACGCTGGACGACCGGCGCACGCGCGTCCTGTTTTATTTGTTTGTGAATGTGGCGGAAAAGAATCTGGAAACCGGGGCCCTGCGCCATCGGGTGGATATGTGGCCCTTGTTCACTTATCACCGGGATTTCAATGGAGACGAACGGTTACAAATTCTCGCCCCGATTGAGCCGATGCTGCCCAACAACCGCGGCGTGGAATGCAACTGGTCACCGTTATGGTCGTTATGGCGTTCCGAAGGCAGCGCCAAACCCGGCAAGACAAGCCAGTCGCTGTTGTGGAATTTGTATCGTTACGACACGGCGCCCGCATCCCAAAAATGCTCGGTCCTTTTCGGCCTTTTCCAGTATCAATCCGATTCGGGAGAGAAATGCGTGCGCGTGTTTTACCTTCCAGTGGTTAAAACCAAACCAACGACCAGCAAATGAAACAGATAGAATGCAGAATGCCGAAGGGCCGGAAGTCACAGCCAACCGCGGCTGGTAATTCTGCCTGCTACACTCTACCTTCTGCCTTCGGGAATCATTATGTTTGAGAACATCGGCGAGATTATTCTGTTGTTCTGGCGGACGATGCTGGCCCTGCCGCTGGCGTGGCGGCAGCGGCAGAAGGTGTTCGAGCAGTTTTTCGAGATCGGCAACGCCAGCCTGCTGATGGTTTGCGTGTTGTCCTTCTTCATCGGCGCCGTCATTGCCCTGCAAACCGGCCCGGTACTGGTGGAACGCAGCCTTTCCAGCGCCGTGGGCGGTGTGGTGGGCATTTCCATTGCCAAGGAACTCGCGCCGGTAATGATGGCGATCCTCATCGCCGGCCGCATCGGCTCGGCCATGGCGGCGGAAATCGGTTCGATGCGCGTCTATCAGGAGATTGACGCCTTGCGAACCATGAACATTGACCCGATCCACTATCTGGTATTGCCGCGCATGGTGGCCATTGCGGTGGCGTTGCCGATGCTGGTGGTCTTTGCAATTCTCGTCGGCTGGTTTGGCGGTGCGGTGGTTGCCGACCTGAACAACCATATCAGTATTCCCATCCAGGCATTCTTCTCCGACCTGCGAAACGTTGTCCAGCTCAAGGACGTGGCCAACGGCGTGTTCAAGAGTTTTTGCTTCGCGCTGATCATCGGCGCGGTATCGTGCCACCAGGGTTTGGCGACCATCGGCGGGCCGCGCGGCATCGGCCGTTCGGTGACGAAAGCGGTCGTCAATTCCATCGTCATCATCGTAATTTTTGACTATGTGCTGACGCGCATCCTTTTGAAATAATGAACGACGCGACGAACAATCATTCCGGCGTGGGACTCCAGGTCAGCCACCTGCGAAAAAGTTTCAACGGGGAGGAAGTGCTCCGCGGTATTGATTTTGAGGTCCAGCCCGGTGAAATTTTCGTCATCATGGGGCCGAGCGGCAGCGGCAAGAGCGTCCTGCTCAAGCATCTCATCGGCCTGGAATCGCCTGACGAAGGGGAAATTCTTATCAACGGGGAGTCGATCCAGTCGCCCGAAATCGCGGGCAAATACCGGATGGCGCTGGTTTTCCAATCCGGCGCGCTGCTGAATTCGCTGACGGTGGGCGAAAATGTCGGCCTTTACCTGAGCGAACACCGGCTCAAGCCGCCGGAGGAAATCACGCGGGTGGTTGAGGAAAAACTCGAGGCGGTCGGCCTTAAAGACACCGCGGACAAAATGCCCAACGAACTTTCCGGCGGCATGAAAAAACGCGTGGCCATCGCCCGCGCGCTGGTCATTGAGCCGCAATTGATTCTTTACGATGAGCCGACGAGCGAACTCGACCCGCTCTCCGCCGCGGTCATCGGGCGGGAAATTGTGAAGCTCAAACAGCGCATCCACGTCACCTCGCTCGTCGTGTCGCACGACCGCGACCTGGCCTTTGGCATCGCCGACCGCATCGCGGTCATCAGTGAAGGCCGCATCCTTACCATTGGCACGCCGGAGGAAGTAAAACAATTCAACGACCCGGCCCTCCAAAAATTTTTGCACGCCGATTTTCAACACGAATCCCCATAATATTTATATTTATGAAAAATTCACTCGAAACCCGACTTGGCATTTTTGCCGTCCTGGTGGTCATTGCCGCCTTGCTCATCATGGAAACGCTCGGCGGCGTCGGTTTCTTCCAGCGTGGCTACCACCTCAGCGCCCTGTTCGACACCGTGCAGGAATTAAAAGCCGGCGACAGCGTCAAGATGGCCGGCGTGGAGGTCGGGCACGTCGAAAAAATCACGCTTGAGACCACCAAGGTCAACAAGGTCCGTGTCATGATGAAACTGAACAGCGGTACTGTGGTGAAAACGGACAGTCAGGCGGCGATCCGGTTCACCGGGTTGATGGGGCAGAATTTTGTCGCCATTGACTTTGGGTCACCGGACGCGCCGCAGGCGGTGGACGGTGCCGTGCTGGCTACTGTGGAGCAGCCGGACCTGAACGCCATCATGGCCAAGCTCAACGACGCCGCCACGGGCATCCAAAACCTGACCAAAAGTTTCACCGGCGACACCATTAACAATCTGCTTGGTCCCTTGACCGATTTAATCAGGCAAAACAGCGGTCACCTCAGCGCCACGATTTCGAATGTTGAAGCTATTTCCGGCCAGATTGCCAGCGGACAGGGAACCGTGGGCAAGCTGATTTACACGGACACGCTTTACAGTTCCGCCATGGACACCGTGAGCAATTTGCAGGAGACCGTGGCCGCCGCCCGGCAGGTCGTCAACGGGGTCAATGAAGGCCGGGGCACGATCGGCAAGCTGGTGACGGACGAAACGCTTTACCATGCCACCACCGCCTCGATGACGAACCTGAACCAGATTTTGCAGAAGGTCAATCAGGGCCAGGGCTCAATCGGCAAGCTCGTCAACGACCAGGACCTTTACAAGAACGCGAAATTGACTTTGCAGAAGGTGGACAAGGCGGCCGACAGTCTGGAAGATCAGGGGCCATTGAGCGTTCTAGGTATTGTGGCGAGCAACCTGGGATTGTAACGCATAATCCCAAAGGTCACGCGCGGTAAAGAAGCGCCAGGTTTCAAACCACGCCCAAAGAGCAATTCCTTGCCGGCCGCCGGTCCGGTAGTCGAACCTGGAAATCAGCGCGGCAGGTTGGGTTACGTTTGATTATTACTGCGGCAATGGCCTCGTCTTACGATTGCAAATCCACTCGTCGCTATAACGTGACTTCCTTTTTAGCCCGACAACTTAAGGCGTTTGGACACGATAGAAGCGGTTGCTGGAGGTAAGCAAATCGCTCACGACAAAATTTGTTGGTGCCGTTGCCGCACTGAAATTTGTAAGCACATGCCAATTGGTGCCCGACAACCCGCCGGTATATTGAACGGCATACGTGCGGCCGGCCTCAGCATTGAAGCTGAAGCTAAAGACGGCATTCGTCAGCGGCAGTACTGTTATCATCGGCGATGTGGCCGGGACAGTAAACTGGATGAGCAACGTCGGCGGTCCATCGGCGGTGTCTTCGCGGGAGGCGATTCCGCGTTCTGTGAAATTGACCCCTTGCGATTCGCTGATGATGACCCACCCGAAGTTGGCGCCGGGATTTTGCAGCCAATTTTGCACATCGACAACCAGGTTTGAACTGGAAACAAAGGTGGTGGGACCAGTACTGCTTCCCATAAAATTTGTCTGGCTGATTTGACCCGAAAAATCCGCGCCCACGGCTCCGCCAGGGGTGCTCCAGGGAGTTGTAACCAGCCGGTTGGCCCAGGTTGCATCGGTCTCACTCCAGTCCTCCAGCACGGCCCGCAGGTCGAAAATTGAGTTTACAGGCGTGCTTGGCACGCTGGTGACGGTTACGGTCAGCGACGCCGAGGTGATAATGGCATTCGGGGGAATATTGCCCGCAATATCAAATTCCAGAAGCGCACGGCTGCTCTGCGATTTACCATTGGTTCCCACATCCAGGCGTGTGTTTGGCGGCGGCGGGGATTTTTGAGTGATCGCTGTGTCCGCGACGGGTGCCAGGGAAACACTGTTCGCTTGGCTGATCATTTGCGCGTCAAGGAAGAACAACGACGCCATAACAAAACGCGCTAGCGGATGCAAAAGCATCATGGGCGTTGCTTCTAGCCAATACCACGGAATAGTCAATGGCAAAGTGCCGCGCTGGCCTGCGCTTATTGTTTCAGAACAAATTTGAGACGTATTGCCCCGGTTCCTGCGATTGGATTTCACGCCAAATTGAGATTTTTCACGACCTGCACGGTGGAGTGTGACTTGTTCAGTGTGTAGAAATGCAAGCCCGGCGCGCCGGCACCAAGCAGTTCCTCGCACTGGCGTGTCGCGTATTCGATGCCAAATTCAACGGCGGCCGCGTCGTCGTCGCCCAGCTTATCCAATTGTATTCGCAGGGGCGGCGGGATTTTGGCGCCGCAAAGCCGGGTAAATTTAGTGATTTGCGCCGCGCTGACGATGGGAATGATTCCGGGTACCAGCGGGACGCGTACTCCGAGCTTGTCCGTCATATATTCCCGGAATTCAAAGTAATCGGCATTGTCGAAAAACAACTGGGTAAGGACAAAATCCGCCCCGGCATCCACCTTTTCCTGCAAATGCCGCCAATCGGCATGTTTGCCCTGGTGGCAGGCCATGTGGCCTTCAGGAAAACCGGCGACGCCAATGGAGAAATCGCCGGCTTCCCGGATGAATTTCACCAGTTGGGAGGCGAATTCGAAGCCACCCGGTGTTGGTTGGAATTCGCCGCCGTCGGGCGGATCGCCGCGCAGGGCGAGGATATTCTTGCAGTCAAGGCTGCGGATCCGTCCGAGCAGTTCGCGCACCTGTTCCCGCGTGTGGTTCACACAGGTGAGATGTGCCAGCGCCGTCAGGCCATGTTGACGCTGAATGCGATCCACAATCATCAACGTCTTGTCGCGCGTACTGCCACCCGCGCCGTAGGTGACGGAGCAAAAATCCGGTTTGGCCTGAAGCAGCGCGGGGATATGTTTTCCGAGAAGATTCGATTCACCTTCATCCGTCTTGGGCGGAAAAAATTCAAAGGAAATGACCGGCTGGCCGGCTGCTGTTTTGGACGTATAAATGTCGCGGATGAATTGCATTTTTTGAACGGCGGATTGTAGGGGGGCTTGGAGCAAATGTCAGGATGAATTCCGCTCAAAAGCGGCAGGGGCTGCCGCAGTCCAAAAAGGCAAGTGAGTTTGGTGGCATTAAAATTCGCGTAGCGTCGTGGAGTGCGGCGGCAAACGGGGTGCGCCACCGCTTTCAACGTCCTACGGGTAAGCGAAGGCCCAATGCGTTCGCAGCGGTTTGTGGGCTTCAAAAGCGGTGTCACGGCCACCGCAGTCCAAAACGACAAGCGATTTTCGGGCGCTGGCTGAGAAATAAAAAGCCCCTTCCGGTTTGCCGGAAGGGGCCTGAAAGTTCCAACTTGGATTAGAACTGATAGATCAGGTTCAAAGCCAGCAGGAAGTCATTAGCCCTGTTGGCAGCACCAGTAGCTGAATTGGCGCCAAAGAAGTTGCCGTGTTCAGCATGGTCCCAACGGAATTCCACGCGGCTGATCACATTTGCCCACAGATTATACTGGGTTGTGACTGTCAGCTCTTCCGCTGCATTGCCGGGATGGGCGCCGTTGTTGTAGAGACCATTGCCCTGGCTGGAGAGATATTCAGCGCGGGTGTTGAAGCTCAATTTATCCGTTGCCTGGAAACTGGCAAAAAGGCCGATGTTCCATGTGCTGTCATCGGTCGAATTGGCAGCGGTACCGCCATTATGGATGTCAAGGTAGTCAAACGCGGCACCAACCTTGAGGGCCGTAACCGGTGTCGGGAGCGTAGCGCCCATATACCAACTGGTGGTATTACCAGCACCGCTGAATGTGCCGCCAAAACCAGCGGCATCAATCACACCCAAGTTAAGGGTTGCGCCTTTCATAAACCCTGCGCTGTCTGGCGCCGTGAACGCAATCGAACCCATGTAGGCTTTCTGCGATTCTACAGGGGAGGTGGCGTTAAGGCCAAAACCTGTGGAATTGTCGTTCACAGTGTCGGCGATGCCGGCAGATAGCGAGAGCATGTCGTTGACTTTATACGTGGCCAAAACGCCGGTGTGCGTCGTCGGCTCGATGGAATAGCCGTAAGAGCGGGTGTAGTTCGGGTCAAGCGGAGAGCTGGTGGATTCGTAGCCAATGATGGTATCGAACACGCCGACTTTCCAATCAATGCCATTGCCCACGGGTGTGCGCAACGTGACATAGGCCTGACGGATGGAGCCGAACCCATTAACCAAGGCGCCGGAGTTGCCGAAATTGGCGGCCGGAACCGAGTCCGAACCGAACATCATTTCGACATGGTAACCTGCGGCCCACGGGCTTTCGTCTTCGGGCTTGTCCAGTGCGATATCAACGGCATTCAGGCTGAAGCCGTCGTTTTTCGCAAAGGCGTATTGGGGCAGGTTTGGCCCACCGTTATTGTTTTGATCGGTACCCGGCCGCCAGGTTGCCGCGGTATCCACATAACCACTGAGGGTGGTGTTTGAGAGCGCCGTTTGCACGGCGTTCATTTTTTCGTCTGCGCGGGCGGCCGACGCGAGGCTGACCACCCCGACCGCCGCCAGACCCACTGTCCATTTATTAAACTTCATCTGGTTCCTCCGATGTTGTTTGTTAATGTTTTTCTGCCTTGTGCCTGTGCACTTCAGGGTAAAAAACCGTTTACCCCGGCACCGCATGGTGCAATTATCCGTGAAAATAGGGAAAATCTGGACATTTGACAATATTTTTTTTGGGGAAATGTATCTGCACAAGATGTTGAAGCGGAGATTGTTGCATTTTAGGGCAGTTTTTTATCTCATTCCTGGACAGGGATTGGGCCTGGCCGAAGGCACGCGGTGGCGACTTTTGGGGTGCCAGGTTTGGAATCGAGTTTGGAATAGAGGATGCTTTGCAATGGCACGAGAAAAGTTGGGAAGCAAAGAAATGACGACAATGCGGTTCGGCAAGTAAAACGTTTTATCGACAAACCATATGGCATCTTATTCTTACACGGCCCGGGAGACGGCCAGCGGTCGCGAAATTCGCAGTTCGGTGGAGGCCGCGACCGAGCAAGCCGCCGTGGCGGCGTTGCTGAACCGAAATCTCCTGGTGGTATCCATTGAGGAAAGAATCTCTAAAAAGGGCAAAACCAAGGGCGGCAAAGTCTCTTTGGCCGAACTGGTGGTGTTTACCCGCCAGTTGGCGACCCTGGTCGACGCCGGTATCGCCATCGTGCAATCCCTGCAGGCACTGGCCGACCAGGCTACCAGCAAAGTCATGCGCGATGTCATTCGGGACGTTTGCACACGGGTGGAAAGCGGCGAGAGTTTTTCTGAAGCCCTGCAAAAACACCCAAAAACCTTCAACAAACTCTACTTTTCGATGGTTTCCGCAGGTGAAAAAGGCGGTCTTTTGGCGGAAATTCTGGCACGGTTGGCAACTTATCTTGAAAGCAGCGCCCGTCTACGCCGCAAGGTCAAATCCGCCATGATGTATCCCATCGTCGTGAGCACGGTGGCCATTGCCATTACCATCTTCTTGCTGGTAAAGGTGGTCCCGGTTTTTAAAGACGTCTACTCAAGCTTTGGCGCCAAATTGCCGGCGCCCACCCAATTCCTTATTACGCTGAGCGACCTTATGGGGCATTACCTGATCTTCTTCCTCATCGGTCTGGGCGCCTTGGTTTACAGCTGGATATACTTCATCAAGACCAAGAGTGGGCGCGACTTCTGGGATAGAAACCGCATTAAATTGCCGGTTTTCGGTCCCATCGCGCACAAAATCTGTCTCGTCCGCTTTACCCGCACCCTGGCGTCGCTCATCCGCAGCGGTGTTCCGATTCTCGAAGTGCTGCAGATTGTTTCTCAAACGGTCGGCAACACGGTCATGGAAAAAGCCATCAAGACCTCGGCCGGCGACATTGAACGTGGCGAAGGGATTGCCACCGCCCTGGCCAAGCACCCGGTTTTCCCCCCCATGATCATCCGCATGGTCAGCGCCGGTGAACAGACCGGTAACATTGACAACATGCTTGAGCGCGTCGCCAATTTTCTCGATGAAGAAGTTGAAGCCATGCTCTCCGGTCTGATGTCGTTGCTTGAACCGATCCTGATCGTCTTTTTGGGACTGCTCATCGGCTCAATGGTTATCTGCATGTATCTGCCAATTTTCAACCTCGGCAATATCGTCAGCGGAAACGGCGGCTAAAATTTCGCGGCGGATCGCCCGGGACGACTGAGAAATGCAGTTTGCCCCTGGCCGGGCTTAGACCGCCGCCGCGTTGCCGGGTTGCGGTTGGAGAATTTTGATTTTTGGATGGCGTGACCGGATTTGTTCCTCAAACCACGCGCGCGAATCAACGCTGCCGTGGCCGAGTAAAACCGCCCGGGGTGAAACCTGGCCGACGAAATCCAGCAAATCCTCCCGGTTGGCGTGCGCCGTCAAATCGAAATGCTGCACATCGCATTTGTGGGTGACCCGACCGGCGCTCGGGCTGAATACAAACGTCTCGCCCGGCCCGGCCGCCTTTAATCGTCCGCCCGGCGTGTCCGGATCGGCGTAGCCGACAAAGAAAATGGATTGCCGCTCGTCCCCGATCATCCGCAGGGCGAGATCGTGGGCCGCGGTATTCTCGCTCATCATGCCGGCGGTAATGACAAAAATCCGCCCGCCACTCAGTTTCATTTTTTCCGCCTGGCCTTTTTCCAGGACGATGAGTTCCAGCGCCTCGCGCAACTGCAGATTTGTATGCCGGCGGTGCATGCGATGTGCCTCCAAATCATAAATTTCTGTGAACACGCGTCCCAGACCGCCGATGTAAACCGGCTGCGTCTTCAGTTTCCCCGCGTGCATCAGCAGCGCCAGCAACGCCAGCATTTCCTGGGTGCGGCCCAGGGCAAACGACGGGATCAGCACGCAACCCTTGCGTTTGAGCGCATGCTGAATCGCACCGACCAGCCGCTCGATTTCACTTTCCCGGGAAAATCCCGGCGGGGTGACACGGTTGCCGCGGGTGGTTTCCATGATGAGTACGTCGGCTTTTACGTCTTCAAACCGGGCCGCGCGTAAAATCGTCTGGTCATGGAAGCAAACATCGCCCGTATAAAACAGGGTTTCCTTTCGGCCGCGCAGGAGAATGCCCGCCGAACCAAGCGTGTGGCCGGCATCGAAAAATTCCAGGGTGGGCGAAGGCATTCCCGCGCGTGATTTGTGAAATGCCGCCCATTCGATTTCACGGTTGTATTTGAAACCTTGAAACTGCGCCGCCAGGTCGTCCACCTCGTCGTGCGTGTAGAGCGGGTATTCGCGGATGCCCAGTTCGTCACGCTGGCGCACCATCACGTTCACCGAGTTGTGCAGCACGCGTTCGACAATGAAATAACTCAATTCCGTCATCAACACATGCGCCTTGGGAAAATGCCGCACGGCCACCGGCAGGGCGCCGACGTGATCATGATGGCAGTGTGAGATGGCGATGGCGTCCAGGTCGGTGGTGCCAGCCTTGTTGAACATGGGCAAACCGGCGCGTCCTTCGCGTTTCGGGTGCATTCCGGCATCGAGCAGAATGCGGCAATCGTCCACTTCGACCAGCCAGCCGCTGGCGCCGATGTCGGTGTCGGGATTCAGATTGGTGATTCTCACGCCACGGAAACAAAACAGCTTGAGTACCGGGCCGCAATGAAAATTGAAGCTAAACGGCTTGAGAAAATGAATTTCCCCTCAGCAGAGACCTGTCTTTTCCGTCTTTTGCAGCATCCCGGCTCAGTGGTCAGAGCAGCCCCGAAAGCGTTCGGGGTTGGTTGGCGAAAATACGATTTCAAGCGCCTGACTGATGGGGAGGCGTTGGCGAGGCAAGTATCTCAAATTGTCAAATCTTCCCGTTTCGGTTATTGGTTGGACTGTCCTATGGGCCCATAGCTCAGTGGTTAGAGCAGGCGACTCATAATCGCTTGGTCGCAGGTTCAAATCCTGCTGGGCCCACCACACCACTCTCCGCCCGTTCGAGTGTCTTCGCGTTTTCCAAACCGGACAAACCGGTCGCCGTTCACGTATAAGAATACAAAATTAATTGTTTACAATCAGTAAGATATGATTATTATTGATGTGTTCGGGCGTGTCGTCCGTCCGGTGTGAACGCCGCAGCTTCAGTATCGCAAGCCGCCGCTCCAAGCGGTCGTGCCAGTGGAAATATTGCGGTTCAGAACGTCTGCACGGTCGTGGCGATTTAAGTCTCCGTCCCGCGTCTGCCCATGGTGCAAACCAGCCGGCCAGAAGTGAGGTTGCTCGAAGGAAACCGCGGCTTTGCCGTTCTGAAGCGATTTCCCGGCAGGGCAAAAACTTTGCCTGCTGGTCCTCCGTCCGGTTGTCGCCTTCTCCCTTCCACTCAACCCTGTTCGAAACGCAATTTATGAACACCTCCACACGATCCTTCCTGCGCTCGTTCCGATTCGGCATCGCGGCCTTTGTTGGTATGGCAACGCTGACGGGCGTTAACCTTGTCCAAGCGTCGCCGGACCCCCCGGTGTTCATCACCAACAACGTGGCACTCTTTCAAGGGAACCAAACCAACGGTATCACCAGCGGCATTGGAGGGGATTTTCAACCCGCCAATGTGACCACGCTCGACGTGAATTCTTTGAGCGGGCCGATTCAGCCTGCCAATGCCGTGTCCGGCATTAATTTCCAGAAAACGGGTGCCGGCGATGTGACGATTAATGCCGGCTTGAGCGGCAGCAACATCGTCATCAACACGACCGGTGCTGCCGGCATCAGCGCCGGCAGCGTCGGAAGCGCGCCGTTCGTTCCGACGCCTGACCCGTTTCTGGGCATTCCGATCCCCTTGACCAATTCCACCGTGCCGGGCGGGGTAGTGAATGTGCAGAGTCACAGCGACATCACCACTGAAGGCAACAACGCGGCCGGGATCGTCGCCATAAGCCAGACGACCGGTTATTCGCCTTTGGTCGTTCTGGAATTGGCAGGTTACAAGGGAACCAATATCACCTTCACGGTGATTGGGGTGACGAATGCCGACGGCACCGCCGCGACTATCGGCGGTTCGGCCGCAGGCACGCTCGTGGACACCAATGGCGCTCCGCTGGCCGGTAACGGGGGAACGTTTGTGGTCAATACCAACGGGACCTTCAGCTTTAATGCCGGGACCAACCTCAACGGTCTGGCTGTAGGTGAAAGCTTTCAGTCGACGGTGAACTACACCGTGCAGGGCGTCAATAACACGGGGATCACCAGTAATCTCCTGGGCACCCTGGTGGCAACCATCACGATGACCACCAACGGGTTGGTCACCAATAGCGGAGCCTATTTCGACACCTATGGCACGAGCGCCAACACGAATTCTGTGTTCCCCGACCTGGCCGGCTATGGCCAGACCCAGGCAGCCATCGCATCCGCCGGCGGCGCCGGTAACAGCGTGACGGTTAACAGCGACGGGAACATCGAGACCTACGGCACCAACGCGGCCGGGATTTTTGCGCAGAGCATCGGCGGCAACGGCGCAACGGGCAGCGGTGGAAGCATATCGCACAGTGCCGGTCAGGGCAGTGCCGGAAGCAGCGGAGGCACTGTCACCGTTACGGCGGCCGGCAGCATCACGACCGTGTCAAATTATTCGTGTGGCGTGGTGACCTGGAGCCAGGGCGGTACCGGCGGCCAGGGCGGTGATGGAGGGTTTTGGAGATATGGCGGCCCCGGAGGAACCGGCGGCAACGGCGGCGAGGTTCACGTGGATGGCAGCGGGACGATCACAACCGCAGGCGACTACGCCAGCGGCATCTTGGCCCTTAGTGCCGGGGGCGACGGCGGTGCGGGCGGCACCAGCGACAGGGTTTTCACCGGCGGCGGCAACGGCGGCAATGGCGGATACGGAGGCACGGTGACTGTGGATGGAGATTGGAACATCACGACCACGGGTGATTATGCCCATGGTATCTGGGCCAAAAGTGTCGGTGGCAACGCAGGGACTGGCGGCAGCGGCGGCTGGATTGCCGGGCACCCCGGTAATGGCGGCCAGGCCACCGACGGCGGCACGGTCACCGTTAACAGCGGTGGAACGGTTGAAACTTTCGGGGACAATTCGTACGGCATTTATGCCGAAAGCGTTGGCGGGTTTGGCGGCCAGGGCGGCGGTCAGGCGGGTATTTTTTATTCTCAAGGCGGCGACGGCAACAGCGCCGGCAGCGGCGGGGATGTGGATGTCATACAGGAGGCAAGCGGCCTGATTGTCACTCATGGCACCAATTCCCATGGGATCTTTGCCGAAAGCATCGGCGGCGGCGGCGGCAGCGGCGGCG
>JANWKE010000182.1 GCA_025451535.1 Verrucomicrobiia bacterium | reverse complement strand
CCCGGCGTTGAAACGCCGGGCTATTTTCAAATGTTCCTTCGGAACAACCCGCGGGCACAGTCCAAACTAGTATTCCACAGCCACGTAGAAATTCTCATGCACCTCACCCACTTTCAATCACACCCCGCCCGGATGCCTGCTTGTCAAAGTGGGGTGGGTCCGTTACTTTCACACCATGCTGCGAAAGTTTGTTTCTTTGTCCGCGCTCGCTTTTTGCGTCGGCGCAAGGGCCGTCACGGCCGATATGATTCAACTCAAGGATAATGCCACGGTAACGGGCAAAATCCTGACCGAGAAACGCGACCAGGTCGCGATCGATATCGGCTATACCGTGCTCGTCATCCCGCGCAGTGATATTGAGAAAATTTCGCGTGGCGAGGCCAGCATGCCCGCCGCAAAAAATAGTCGCTCATCGAAACCGGTAGCGCCGCCCGTGGATTCAAAACCCGCCGCTGCTTCCCCTGTGCTCGCTCCATTCACCGCCGGCTTTTATTCCGCGAACAATCGGGCGATGCCGGAAAAAACGGTTCGCGAATTGGTGAATCAATTGGGCGAAGCGGTGGTGCAGGTGCGCACGCCCAGCGGTTTAGGGTCGGGGTTCATCATCAATGAAGATGGTTTTCTCGTGACGAACTTTCACGTGATCGAGGGTGAGACGCAGATTTCGGTGGCGGTCTATCACATGCGCGACGGGCAGCTTGAACCCAAGGTTTACAAGCAGGTCCGGATTGTGGCGGTCAACAAATTCCAGGACATGGCGTTGTTGAAAATCGACGACAACGATGCGCCGAAATTCAAATACGTGCTGCTGGGCAGCGCGGACAAACTGGCGGTGGGTGAAAGTGTTTTCGCCATCGGCAGCCCGCTGGGCCTGGAGCGCACGGTGACAGAAGGCATTCTCAGCACGAAAACGCGGGAGTTCGAAGGTTCGCTTTACCTGCAGACGACGGCGCAAATCAATCCCGGCAACAGCGGCGGGCCGCTCTTCAATATGGAGGGCGAAGTGGTCGGCATCACCAACATGAAGATCACCTTCGGCGAAGGTTTGGGTTTCGCGATCCCGATTGAAGGCGTGAAATTTTTCCTGGATCATCGCGACGCTTACGCGTATTCGAACGACAACCCGAGCAATCCTTACCGCTATCTCCATCCGCCGAGTCGCACGCATCACACGGTTTCGGAAGCAAATAAATAAGATCGATCCTTCAATTCGACATGTACACCAAGGCCCGTTCGTTTTTCGTTTTTACGCTCGTCGCCGGTCTCGCAGTGACGGCTTCGGCGGCGATTTCATCGGTCGAAAAGATATTGCCGGATGACACGTTGCTGATGGTGACGATGCCAGATTTTGCGAAGGCGCGCGAGGCTTACCGCAATTCGCCGCAAACGCAATTGTGGGATGACCCGGCAATGAAGCCGTTCAAGGACAAATTCCTTTCCAAATTGAGCGACGATTTCATTCAGCCGCTGGAGAAGGATCTCGGGGTGAAATTCGATGATTATACGAATCTGCCGCAGGGACAAATTACCTTTGCTATCACCCAGAACGGCTGGCCGACGGTGGAAGGCGCCAATGTGGGCACGTTGTTTTTGCTCGATACGAAGGATAAGAACGCGCAATTGACGAAGAACCTTTCCGATCTGCGCAAGAAATGGGTCGAAGCCGGCAAAACCTTGCGGACGGAAAAGCTGCGGAACATTGAATTTTCCGTGCTGCCGATTTCCGACAAGGACCTGCCAAAAACGCTCCGGAAATTTTCGAATGCGGACAAGGACGAATTTGGCGACACCAAAACCAATGCGCCGAAGAACGAAATTTACGTTGGACAATACGAATCCTTGTTGATCGTGGGCACCTCCGCGAAGCCGATTGAAAAAGTGCTCGTCCACCTGACGGGCGGCGAGATGCCGTCGCTCGGCGACCTCGCGGCGTATGAGGCGAACCGGCTGGCGTTGTTCCGCGATGCGCCGCTGTATGGCTGGGTAAACGCCAAGTCCCTGCTGGATTTGCTTAGCCGCAAGCAGGCGAAAGAGGACGCAGACACGCCGGATCCGTTCGCGATGTTCAGCGCGCCGAAAATTCTCAATGCGATCGGGATCGGCGGCCTTAAGACCATCGCTTTCAGCCTGCAAATCGGGAAGGACGGATCGACGGTGCAGGTCCTTGCGAGCATGCCGGGCTCAAGCCGGCCGGGACTTTTCGCGGTGTTTCCGGACGCGAAAGACGCGAGTCCGCCGCCGTTTGTGCCGGCGGATGCGGTGAAATTCGAGCGTTATCGCGTGGATGGAAAGAAGGCATGGACGACCCTGCAAAAAGTGCTGGCCGACATTTCGCCGCAGGCGAAGACGGGAATTAATTTCATGATCGACACGGTGAATTCAGCCGCGAAGGAAAAAGATCCCGACTTCGACATGAACAAAAATTTCTTCGGGAATTTGGGCGATGACATCATCAGTTATGAAAAAGCGCCGCGCGGCACGACGCTGGCGGAGTTGAATTCAGCGCCTTCGTTGGTTTTGATCGGCTCGCCAAATCCGGACCAGATTGTGGCGGCATTCAAGTATGTTCTGCTGCTGGTCAATCCGCAGGGCGCCGAGCCGAAAGAGCGCGAGTTCCTGGGCCGAAAGATTTATTCCGCTGCCCTGCCGGGGCCGGCTGCGCCGGGCGGCAATTTTCCTGGGACACCGGCCGCGCAACGCAACATCAGCTACGCAGCGAATAGTGGTTACGTAGCCATTTCCACGGATGCAACCATGGTGGAGGAGTTTCTGCGCAGCAGCGACAGCCAACAAAAGACGCTGCGCGAGACGGCGGGCTTGACGGATGCCATCGCCAAAGCGGGCGGCCCGAGCACCGGCCTTTTGGGATACGAGAATCAGGCGGAAACGACGCGCGCGGTCTTCGAGGCGTTGAAAAATGCGCCGGCTTCGAGCAATGGCAGCAGCGCGGCATCGATGCTCGGGCTCGGCGGCCTGCCGACGGCGGGAAGTTTCAAAGATTGGATGGATTTCTCTTTGTTGCCCCCATTCGACAAGGTTTCCAAATACTTCGGCATCGAAGTTTACACCGTGAGTTTAAACCCGGACGGGTTGTTGTTTAAGATGTATGCGCCGGTGCCGGCGGGGCTTAGAAAATAGTTTAAGAGTTGAGGAGTTAAAGAGTTTAAGAGTTAAGAAAATCGGAGGGCGACGGCGCTGCTTTCACTGGCGCGCGCGCGCGTTAAACTCCTAAACTCACAAACTCTTAAACTTCGTCCGCTACTCTTGCGGATAAACGAGGATTCGATCGTGAACCAGCACGATGAGGTCGTTTTTGTGATCGCCGGTGACGTCGTCCACGACGGCTTCGCGAGGTTCGGGTAAATCGCTGCGGCGACTGCGGAAGGTGCGCTCTTCAAAAACCTGCCAGCGGTTGGCGGGAATGAGTTTGTGGTCTTTATTGAAGAGGACCAGGTCGAGATAGTTCTTCGCGGTTTCCAGAAAGACGAGGTCCTTGCGGCCATCGTTGTTGAGGTCGCCAGAAGTCACGTCGCCAAGATGGCCGTCTTTGATGGGCGTTTCGTAACCGTCGAGTTCGGTCAGTTCCCAAACATCCCCCTGCAAAGGCATCCACGCGATATTGTTCAAACCGAAGAAGCCGACGGCGTTGGCGTTGCGGCCGCCGAGCGAGACGGACTGAAGACTCGCGAAATCGGACACGGGCAAGTCCAGATTGCGCACGACCTGCCAGACGCCTTTGCTGTCGCGTTCGCAGAGGGTGAGCTGCTTGCGTTCGGCATCGAGCATAAACAGGGAAGGCGTGGCGTTGGTGCCATTGGACAGGGCAGCGGCGCCGACGATGCGCGAATTGCTAGCGGCGCCATTGATTTGTTCCTTCACTTTGAAGGTCCAGCCGGCGCGATTGGTGGAGCTTTGCAGCGCGTTGTCCGCCTGCAACACTACAGCGCGCAGGAAATTCTGTTGGGGCAGCAGCAACTCGGGTTTGCCGTCGCCATCGATATCGAGCGAAGCCATCCATGGCTGCTCAATCGCGCCGCCGGGCGCGGCAACATCGATTTCCTCGAAATCCTTGCCCGCCACCTGCCGCAGGACTTTTATTTTTTCGTACGGAATCAACACGACCAAATCCGCGAGCCCGTCCTGATCGACGTCCTGGAAAGCAATGCTGGTGGGATTGGATTGAAATTTTTCGTCGAGCTTCTGGGTCTTGCTTTTGCCATCGGAAGTCCGCGTGACGAGCGAGCGCTTGCCGTCGCGATCCACGATGATCGCAAGGACCGGTTTTTCGCCGGGCTTGAGCGAGCCGGCGGCCATGGCGAGCGGTTTGCCTTCCAGCGGAATCAACGTGGGAAACGGCAGCCGCTGTTTATCATCCAACCGCGCGACGCCCACCTGGTGTTCGTCCTGGCTCAGCATAAAAATGTCCGCGTTGCCATTGGCATCCCAATCGGCAACCGCCAAATC
This sequence comes from Verrucomicrobiia bacterium, assembly GCA_025451535.1. Classification (GTDB taxonomy): domain Bacteria; phylum Verrucomicrobiota; class Verrucomicrobiia; order Limisphaerales; family UBA11358; genus UBA11358. Next base: position 1,229 of record JANWKE010000182.1, on the reverse strand, counting down.
GGTGACGCCGGCGAGGGTGGGAAAGGTCTTGGCGCTGGAAAGCGTGCCGTCCTTTTGCTGGAAGTAGATGGAGATTTGGCCGTTCTCGGGTTCGGCGACGAGCAAATCCGGCAGGCCATCGTGATTCACGTCCGCCCACAACAAGCCGCGACGCGCCTTGTCGGTTTTGTTCAAGGGCAACACTTGCAATTGACCCTGGCGAAAATTTCCCGAGAGCGGCTCGGCGGGCTTGCGATTGAAACTGGAAACCGCGGCGCGACCGGAGTTTTGCGCGATGGTGATGACTTCGGTTTTGGAATTTGTCTCGAGGTTATCCGCCCAATAAGAGCGAATCGGGGACATGGGAAAATAAACTTCCGGCCCAAGTTCGCCGTTTTTTTCCTGCAAACGGAAGCGGAAAGGATTGCGATCCTCCCAATTGACGAGCAGCAGGTCGCTGAGGCCGTCGCCGTCCACGTCCAGCACTTGCACGGCTTTGACGCTGCCGGAGAACGGGATTTTTTGCGGCTCGCCGAGCGTGTGATCCGGCTTTTGAGGAAGGTAATAAATGTAATTATCCGCGAGCAAGGTGAGATCGGTGAGACGATCGCCATTGAGGTCGCCGGTATTTAGGGCGTTGGGGGAAAGCACGCCATCGTCGATGGGCCAGCGTTTTGGCGCGCTCCAACCGTTGGTGCCCTGGTTGTAGATGACCACCAATTCCTTCGGCTCGCCGTAATAAGCGATATCCGGCCGGCCGTCGCCGTTCAAGTCCGCGACGACCATTGAGGAGATTCGTTTTTCGGACGCGATGGATTCGATGCGGAAGCGAGCGTCGGGCGGCAGTTCATTGACCGCCGAGATATCGACTGGCTTTGGCTTTTGCGTGAGGTTGGTTTTGCCGGTTTGATTGTAAAGGATGTTGATCTTGGAGCGGGAATTGTTCGCGATGATGATGTCTTTCAGACCGTCGCCATCGATGTCGGCGACGTGGAGGGATTCGATTTGGGGGTCGATGGGAAAAATCTCCGGGCCAGTGAATCCGAACACGTTCGTATCGGTGGCAGCGGCGGCGAGGGAGGCGAAGTTAAATCCAGCGAGCGCGGGTGCCAGCAACATCGACAGCAAAAATTGTTTGCGAAAAGTCATAATAAAAGTGTAGCGGAAAATGCCACTTGGCGAGGGGCTTGGCGAGTTTTATTCGCCAATAAAATGCAAAGCAACGCGGCGCGAATGAGGGACGCGGCGAT
>JANWKE010000181.1 GCA_025451535.1 Verrucomicrobiia bacterium | reverse complement strand
CATCTTTACCCCAAACGCCGCCGCGCGTGGTCATCACCGGCGCGGGGATCTGCACGGCTTTGGGCCTGGGTTGGAAGCCCAACGCAGAAGGTTTTCGGACCGGGCGCACGGCGTTCCGCCCCGTGACACGGTTTGACGTCAGTCGCCAGCGGGCAAAGCGCGCGGCGGAAGTGGATTTGCCGGCGGCTCTGCCGCCGGCGAGGCTCAACACCAAACAAGTCGCCCGACTCGACCGTGCCGCGGCCATGTTGCTGCTGGCAACTCACGAAGCGTGGCAACAATCCGGCTGGGAACCCGCGGAGAATCTGCCGCTGGTTCTGGGGACCACGGCGGGCGGCATGTCCTTCGGCGAGGCGTATTTTCGACAGGCGGTGCAAATGCCGCACGAACATCGGCATCAATCCACCCGGGCGGTTCATTACCAGCCGCAGGTCCAGGCGCGGATGATCCTTGAGGCGTTCGATTCCACCGGACCGATCACCATCGTCTCGAATGCCTGCGCCTCCGGCAGCAATGCCATCGGCCACGCCTGGGAATTGATTCGTTACGGCCAGGCCGAACGCGCCCTGACCGGCGGATACGATGCACTCACCGAACTCGTGTTTTTCGGTTTCGATGCTTTGCAGGCGCTTTCGACCACTGTCTGCCGGCCGTTCGACGCCCGGCGTGACGGCCTGGCGTTGGGTGAAGGCGCAGCGGTTATTGCCCTGGAAACCCTCGAAAGCGCCCGGCGGCGGGATGCGGTAATTTTAGGAGAACTCGTTGGCTACGGTGCGTCGATTGACCAGCACCATCTCACCCAGCCGCACCCGCAAGGTGAAACGACCCTGGCGGTCATGCAGCAGGCGTGTGCGACTGCCGGCATCACGCCCGATGATATCGACTACCTTAACGCCCACGGCACGGGCACGGTGCTCAATGACAGTTCGGAAGCGGTCGCCATCAGCCACTGGGCCGGACCCCGGGCCGCGACCCTGCCCGTCAGTTCCACCAAGGCCAATATTGGACACCTCCTCGGCGCCGCCGGTGCCGTCGAAGCAGTGATTTGCCTGATGACCTTGCACGAGCAGTGGCTGCCGCCGGAGAGGATGTTTGAGATTCCTGACCCGGCCTGCAATTTTTCCATCGTGCACCAGCCCCGGGACGCGCGGTTGAATTTTGTATTGTCCAACTCGTTCGGTTTCGGCGGTGTCAATGCGAGTTTGATTTTCCGGAGGTGGGAATAAATTTATGATTTACGATTTACGATTTACGATTGCGCGCTGGAATCGAAAACCGCGCGAATCGTTAACCACAAGTCTTGGATGACCGTTTCGGAAAAAATCTTTGTTTGCGGACTTGGCGCGGTGACGCCAGCCGGATGGGGTGTGGCCGCCCTGCGCGCAGCGCTGGGCGAGGACGAACCGCTGCCGACGCAAACGATAGAACGACCCGGCTGGGGGAAGCCGCTTCGGGTGCGCCTGGTGCCCAATCCGCCAATGCGTCCTGAATTCCTGACCCATCCCCGGCTGCGCCGCGCAAGTCCGATCACGCATTATGTCGTGGCCACCGCGCTTGAGGCCACCGCCGGTTTGCGCGCGAACCCCAAACCCGGGCTTCGCCTCGGCCTGGTGGTCTGCCTGCAATCCGGTTGCGTGAATTATTCCTGCCGTTTTTATGAAGAGACGTTGAAAGACCCGGCGACCGCCAGTCCGCTTTTGTTTCCCGAAACAGTCTATGCCGCGCCCGCCAGCCATCTTGCGGCGGTGATGGGAAATATTTCGCTGGCCAGTTCACTGGTGGGCGATCCGGCGATGTTTCTTCAGGGACTTTCCCTGGGGGTTCAGTGGCTGGAGGAAAATCGGGTGGACGCGTGCCTCGTCATCGGCGCGGAAGAAACCAACTGGATTCTGGCGGACGCCCTTTGGCATCTCGAACGCCGGGCCATCCTCACCGCTGGCGCCGGGGCCTTGTGCCTGTGCCGGAACCCGGAATGGTCGGCCGGCGTTGAACTGACCGCGATAACCGACGCGCACACCTACTCCACTCGTAACCGCCGGACACAAGCCGCCCGCGCCATGCGCGAACAACTGGGAGCGCCGGCATCCTGCCGGCCAGTCGCATCGCGGCGGAACGGAAAAATCGCCGGCCGGATGCCGGCGCTCCCGGAGGTTTCGGAACTGCTCTGCGATGGTACCGGGAGCAGTGCGCGTGCGGACGCTCCGGAACGTGCCGCGTGGCGGGATTGGACCGGCCCGCGTCTGAGCCCGAAACGCATTTTGGGCGAAGGCTTGATGGCCGCTGCCGCCTGGCAATGTGTGACGGCGTGTGACGCAGTAACCGGCGGCCGATTCGCAGCCGCCAATGTCAGTCTTGTCGGCTCCAACCAGCAAGCAATCGGCGCGCGATTTGTGCGCGCCGAGGCTGGCATTTCGCATTTGTCGGCTGGCCAGTCTCAGGGCAACATCCGGCCATGAGCTTGCGGGTCATTTTGATTACCGGAGCCAACGGCGGTTTGGGCCAGGCCATCGCCCACGCCTTTCTCCAAGAGTCGCCCGACAACGTCGTCTGGCTCGGAGTCCATTCCCGGCGCGAACACGCCGACCAGCTGGCGCAGGAAAATTCCGGCCGCTGTTTCTGCATTACCCTGGATGTCACTGCGCCTGAATCCTGGAAGCAGGCGGTCAAAGAAATCCTGGTGCGCCACCATCGGATCGACGTGCTGGTCAACAATGCGGGCAGCCACGAAGATTCCCTGCTGGCCACCATGCCGCCGGATTCCTGGGACCGTGTTCTGGCGACAAACCTCGACGGAGTTTTTCACGGTTGCCAGGCGGTGCTGCCGGCGATGATCAGTCAACGCGCCGGACGGATTATCAATCTGTCTTCCTTGAGCGCCCTGCTGGCGCCGCCCGGGCAGGCCAATTACGCCGCGGCCAAGGCGGGAGTGGTCGCGTTGACGCAGTCACTGGCCAAGGAAGTGGCGCGCATCGGCATCACTGTGAACGCCGTCTGTCCCGGGTACGTGGAGACCGAGGCGCTGACCCACCTGGCCGGGGAGGAACGTAAAGCGGCACAGCTGCGGGTTCCCATGCGCCGGTTTGGCCGGCCGGAAGAAGTGGCGGCCACGGTGCGTTTTCTGGCGAGTGCGGAGGCCGGTTACATTACCGGCTCCACGCTCAAAGTTGACGGCGGGATTTTATAGGAGGTAAAATGATGGTGATGAAACATCCAACTAGAAGAGGATGCGTCAATTTCCGGCTTTCTACGAACCTGACTTCGGCAGGGACATCGCGCTGCGATGTCCCCGCCCGCGCAATAGCGGGCGGAACCCTTGCGCCGCTGAATGCGGCGCAGACGGTGCAGCGCGCCGTCCCTACCACCCTTTTTGGTTCATGCTCCCTGTAACATGCCTGACCGGCTTTTAATCATCCAACCATCGTACTACCGCTCCAGGACGGACCGGACGGTAGTCAAGGTTCGCCGCCGCCAGGTGGTCCCGATGACGTCGCCTTACCTGGCGGCCCTGACCCCGCCAGAGTGGGAAATCAAACTCCTCGACGAACAACTCGAACCGATTGATTTTAAATATCCCGCCGACCTCGTCGCCATCACGACCTGGACGCTCCACTCCCGCCGCGCCTATGACATCGCTGACGAGTTCCGCCGGCGCGGCGTGCCGGTCGTTCTGGGCGGACCACATACGTATTTTCACACCAGCGAGGCGGAAGAACATTGCAATGCGGTTGGTATTGGCGAAGCCGAAGGTATCTGGACCCAAATGCTGGAGGACGCCCGTCATGGACGGTTGAAGAAGATTTACCAGGCCGATTTGCTTCCCGACCTGGCCGGTCTGCCCCTGCCCCGTTACGAGTTGTTGAATTTGCATCACTATGGCCCGTTCAAGACCTTTACGGTTTCTTCCTCGCGGGGCTGTCCGTTCCGATGCGAATTTTGTTCCGAACGTTTTCTGCTGGGCGAGAATTACCGCTGCCGGCCGGCACGCGACGTCATCGAAGAAATCAAACATTGGCGCTTGCGAAACATTCTCTTTGGCGACAGCAACTTCGGTGGCAAGCGGAGTCATGCCATGGAACTCATGGCGGCGTTGGTTCCGCTCAAAGTCCGCTGGTCGGCGTTGTGGTCTTCCTATCTCTGCAATGACGGGGAATTTCTGGACCTCGCCAGGCGCAGCGGCCTGTTGCACGTCAACATTGGCATCGAGAGCATCAATCCCGACACGCTGAACGGCATGAACAAGCGGTTCAACAAAACCTCCCGTTACGATGAAATGCTGGCCAATCTTCGCCGCCGCGGCATCAGTTATTCGTTGAATTTCATTTTCGGTTGGGACGGCGAGACGAAAGGTGCGCTTCAGGCCACGTTGAATTTCCTTCAAGACCACAAGGTGCCGGTGGCCTACTTCAACATCCTCACGCCGGTCAAGGGCACACCGCTCTATGACCGGTTGCAAGGTGAAGGGCGAATTTCGAACAGCGATGACATCGACCGCTGGCCGGGCCAGAGTTGCTACATCCGGCCGCTTTGCGGTTCGCCGGCGGAGCTGGAGCAAAACGTACAGAAAATGTACCGGGATTTTTACAGCCTGCCTTCCATCTTTTCCCGCATGCCCCTGCCAATGACCAAGGCGAACATCGCCTCCTGGGTCATTAACTTCTCCCAACGCCGGATGGTCCACGCCGGACCGGCCAACAACAATTTCGATGGCTACTGATTTGGCACATATCGTTGATCAGCCTCATGGCACAACGCAGGCACCCGGACAAACATCCGGGAGCGCCGGCATCTTGCCAACGAGTGAGGCCTCGGCAACAATAATGAACACGCCGGCAGGGATGCCGGCGCTCCCGGGACAGGTTCAGGGAAAGGAAAAAGTCATTATTATTGGCGCCGGCGTTGCCGGTCTTGCCTGCGGTTGTTACCTGCAAATGAACGGCGTCCCGACTGAAATTCTGGAAGCGAGCCTGCTCCCGGGTGGATTGTGCACGGCATGGCACCGCGGACCGTATGTTTTTGACGGTTGCCTGCGCTGGCTCATCGGCACCCGGCCGCCTTCCGCCTTCCATCAGGTCTGGCACGAATTGGGCGCCATCGCCGGGCGGAAAGTTCTCCTCCACGACGATATCATCCGGATCGAAGGCGCCGATGGCAAAGCCGTCACGGTGCCCGCCGACCTGGACGCCATCGCGCTTGAGTTCAAACGCATTGCGCCCGAGGACAGCGCCCTGATTGACAAACTGGTGCGAGCGGCGCGCCGCTGTGGCCCGCTGGAACCGCCCCTGGATCCTTTGGAATTGATGACGCATCGTCAGAAAATGAGATTGGGACTTCGTTACCTGCCGATGCTGCCCATCATCTTGCGATGGAAAAACGTGCCCATCACCACCTATTTAGCCCGTTACAAGAACGACTGGCTCCGCGAAGTCCTGCAACTCATCGTCGGCAGCAAAGACATGTCGGCCCTGGTACTCGTGATGCTGCTGGCGTTCCGGACCCGGAACAACACCGGCT
>JANWKE010000180.1 GCA_025451535.1 Verrucomicrobiia bacterium | reverse complement strand
TGACCGTGACCGGCAGCAGCGGCCAGACCAGCAGCACCAGCCATAGCATTACAGTCACGAACGCACCGCCGCCACCGACGGCTACGGTGACCGTGACTGCCTCACAACCGCTGGCGACCAGTTTAACACCAGGTGTATTCAGCGTCACACGGAGTGGCAGTACGAGTTCGGCATTGACGGTAAATTATTCGCTGGGCGGCACGGCGCAGAACGGCGTGGATTATCAGACTTTGTCCGGCACCGTAACCATCCCCGCCGGCTCCTCTACCGCCACGGTGGTAGTCAATCCCTTGAAACTGCTGAATGTGCTGCAGACCGTGGTGCTGACGGTTTCACCGGAATCCACCTATACGGTCGGCTCGCCGAATTCGGCGACGGTGACGATCGTTGCATCGCTCGCACTGTAGCCCTACGACAATGAAAAGAGCGGCGACTGCGCCTCTGACTGTAAGGGGCGCGGTTGTCTGTTCAGGCAGACGCGGTGAGGTTCATTTCGTCCTTAAATCGGGTTTTCACCCTACTATCAATCATCCACACCGACGGGTAATAATGGTTAAAAGCCGGTTTTTTGGTTTGTGAACAAAGAGATTCGCATTTTGATTCTGGAGGACGTGGCCGCCGATGTGGTCCGCATCAATCACGTTCTGCGGCAGGCACATTTGAATTTCCGTTCCAAGCGCGTGGACAAAAAGGCCGACTTCCTGCACGAGATACAGTACCATCTGCCCGACATTATTTTGTCGGACCACGGGCTACCCTCGTTTGACGGGTTCACGGCGCTGGCGATTGCCAGGGACCGGTGCCCGGGCGTGCCCTTTATTTTTGTTACCGGCTCGCTGGGTGAGGAGAGGGCCATTGAGACGTTGAGAAGCGGCGCGACGGATTATGTGCTCAAAGACCAGCTGGCCAGGCTGCCCGCCGCCATCCAACGCGCGCTGCAGGAGGCCGAAGCACACGGCAAGCGCCGGGAAACGGATACGGAACTGCGCATCAACGAGGAGCGATTTCGCATGGTCATGGAAGGCATCAAGGATTATGCGATTTTCATGCTCGACCTGGAAGGACGGGTGACATTCTGGAACGCAGGCGCGCAATGGATATTTGGCTATACGTCCGAAGAGGTGAAGGGGCGCCACTTTTCGATGTTTTACACAGACGCGGACGCGGCACAGGGCAAGCCACAGACCGCCTTGAAGACGGCCGCCGGGGCTGGCCGTTTCGAGGAGGAAGGCACACGCATCCGCAAGGGCGGGAGGAAATTCATGGCCAATGTCGTCATCACTCCCCTGCGGGATGTGAAGGGTGAATTGCGCGGCTTTACGCAGGTGACGCGCGATGTCAACGGGCGCCGGCGGGCGGAGGAAGAATTGCGCCGAAGCGAGGCGCTCAAGACAGCCATCCTCGACACGGCGCTCGACGCCATCCTTTCGATTGGCCACAACGGGCTAATCCAGGAATGGAACCCGGCCGCGCAAAAGATTTTCGGTTACCCCCGCGAGCTGGTGCTGGGTAAACTGGTGGACGATTTGATCATCCCGTCGTCGCTGCTGGAAATCTATCGTGACGGTGTGGCGAATTATCTGATCCACGGCGTGGGCAGCCTGCTGGGCAGACCGATCGAGCTGACCCTCAAGCGCGCCGACGGCAGCGAGTTCCGCGCGGAAATGGCCATCAGCCGCGTGCCGACCGAAGACCCGCCGCGCTGCACGGCACTCATCCGGGACATCACGGAACGCAAGCAAGCCGAGGCGGCGTTGCGCGAAAGCGAGGAGCGCTTCCGGATGCTGGTGGAAGGCGTCAAGGATTACGCGATTTACATGCTCGACCCGGAGGGCTGCGTGACGACCTGGAACGCGGGCGCGGAACGCATCCAGGGTTACCGCGCCGAGGAAATCGTCGGCAAATCGTTCGCCGTGTTTTTCACACCCGAAGACACCAAACGCAATGTGCCCGCGCAATTGCTGAAGCGGGCGGAAAAGGAGGAACAGGCCATTTATGACGGCCAGCGCGTGCGCAAGAACGGTACGCGCTTCTGGATCCACGGCATCATCACGGCGTTGCGTGACGAGAACAGCAAGCTGCGCGGCTTCTCCAAGGTCGCGCGCGACGTGACGCAGCAAAGGGAAGCGGAAGAAAAAATCCGGCAGCTCAATGAACAGTTGGAGCAACGCGTGATTGAGCGCACGGCGCAACTGGAAGCCGCCAACCGCGAACTGGAAGCCTTCAGCTACTCGGTCTCACACGATCTGCGGGCCCCCCTGCTCCGCATCAGCGGCTTCGCGGACATTTTGCAAAATGAGGCGGCCTCCAGGCTGGATGTGAAGGGCCGGAAGCACCTGGAAACCATTGCGGAAGGCGCGCAGCAGATGAGCCGCTTGATCGACGCGCTGCTGGATTTTTCCCGGATGGGCCGGGCGGAAATGCGGCACGAGAAAGTGGACATGGCGCAACTGGTTGAGGAAGCGCGCCACGAATTGCACGGAGACATCGAAGGCCGGGACATTGAATGGCGCGTCGGTGAACTGCCCGAGGCCCGCGGTGACCCGGTCATGCTCCGACAGGTCGTCATCAATTTATTGGACAATGCCCTTAAATACACCCGCACCCGAAAGCCGGCGAAAATCCATATCGACGCAAGAAAAGAAGGCGAGGAGAGGGTCTATTTCATCCAGGACAACGGCGTCGGTTTCGACATGAAATATGGCGGCAAGCTGTTCGGCGTATTTCAGCGGTTGCATCCGGCGCGTGAATTTGAAGGTACCGGCATCGGCCTGGCCAATGTGCAACGCATCCTTCATCGCCACGGCGGACGTATTTGGGCTGAAGGAGCCGTGGACCAGGGGGCAACGTTTTATTTTGTTCTTCCCCATCAACCCAAAGGAGATTCGGCATGAAAAAATCAAAATGGATTCTGCTGGCGGAAGACGACGCACCCCTGGCGGAACTGACGATGCTGGCGCTCGCGCCGGAAAAACTGGCGTGCGAAGTGATTGTGGCCCGCGACGGCGTCGAAGCCCTGGATTGCATCCGCCGCCGGGGCGAATTTCTGACACGCGACGAAGGCCACCCGGCCCTGGTGCTGCTGGATTTGAAAATGCCAAAGGTCGACGGCCTGGAAGTGCTGCGCCAGATCAAATCCGACCCGCGGCTGAAAAACATTCCTGTGGTGATGTTCACTTCATCGCGCGAGCTGGCCGACGTCAACCGCAGTTATCAACTGGGCGCCAACGCTTATGTGGTCAAACCGGTGGATTTCCAGAAGTTCAGCGAGGCGCTCGAGAAAATCGGGCGGTTCTGGACCAGGTTGAACGAATTGCCGCCCGAAGTCGCGTGCAACCAAAAGACCGTTCGCGACCTGCGGCAATTGTCAGCGGTTGGATAAAAATCGAAATCGTAAAACATACGAAACAAAAAAATATTGACGGACAAACCGAAGTTTGACTCCGAATAATGAATTCCGAAAACACGAGTCGGCCGGACTGATTATGTTGTTCGGGCTTCGTCATTCTTCAGTTATTTGGATCGGATAATTCGTCATTTTGCTTTCACGGTTCATCTCGATGAAGGAATTGAGATCGTCCATGAAGATTGAAATTCACATTCTGATGCTGGAGGATAGTGAAGCGGACGCCGAGCTGGTGGCGCATTCGTTGCGAAAGGGCGGGATGATCTTCACCAGCGAACGGGCCGAGACCAGGGTGGAGTATATTCGCGCGCTGGAACGCGCGCCGCCGGATTTGATTCTTTCAGACTATTCACTGCCGTCGTTCGATGGCTGCACGGCACTGGCCATCGCGCAGGCAAAATGCCCGGGCGCACCGTTTATTTTTGTCACCGGCACCCTGGGCGAGGAAGTGGCGATTGAAACCCTCAAGCAAGGTGCAACTGATTATGTGCTCAAACATCGTTTGAGCCGGCTGGTGCCGTCGGTCCAGCGGGCGTTGCGCGAAGCGGAGGAGCGGCGGGAACGGCGGCACGCCGAAGAGCAATTGCGGCAGTCCCATGAGCAGCTCCGGGCGTTGTCAGTCTATTTGCAGCACGTTCGCGAGGAGGAGCGCATCCACATCGCGCGCGAGGTGCATGATGAATTGGGACAGGCCCTGACGGGATTGAAGTTGCAACTGGCATGGTTGTGCGGGCGGTTGCCGAAAGACCTGAAGGCGCTCCACGAAAAAACCAGAAACATGTCTGTGGGCATTGACGAGACCATTCAAACCGTGCGCCGCATCGCCACTGAATTGCGGCCCGGCGTGCTCGACAGTGCCGGCCTGATCGCCGCCCTCGAATGGCAGGCGCAACAGTTCGAAAAACAAACCGGCATTCGGTGCCGCGTCAAACCGGCCGTCCGGGAAACCCTGTGGGACCAGGATTTGAACACGGCCTTCTTCCGCATTTTTCAGGAGACGCTCACCAATGTCATCCGGCATGCAAGGGCCACGAAGGTGGAGGTACGCTTTGCGGAGATGGGCGGATTCCTCATCCTCGTGGTGAAGGACAACGGCCGCGGAATTTCCGACGAGGAAATCCATAATACCAAGTCCATCGGCCTGCTCGGAATGCGCGAGCGGGCCGCGTTGATGGGCGGCGAGGTGCGGCTGCACGGAGAACCAGGCAAAGGGACCACGGTCACCGTTCGCATCCCGCGTCCGGCGAAAAATCCATCACGGGAAAAATGGAAGTGGAACGAAAATGAAAATTCTTTTAACCGACGACCACGCCGTCGTGCGCCAGGGGCTGAAACTGATCCTCGCTGACCGTTTCAAACGGGCCGTATTCGGCGAGGCGCGCAACACGCAGGAAGCCCTCGCGCGCGTCGGCAAGGAAAAATGGGACGTGGCGGTGCTCGACGTCACCATGCCGGGCCGGAGCGGGCTGGAGGCATTGAAGGAGATGAAGCGGTTGCGTCCCCAAATGCCCGTGCTGGTCCTGAGCATGCACCCGGAGGACCAATTCGCCGTGCGCATGCTCAAGGCCGGCGCCGCCGGTTATTTGACCAAGGAAAGCGCCGGAAATGAACTGGTGGGCGCCATTGAAAAAGTCGTGGGCGGCGGGCGTTATATCAGTTCATCGTTGGCCGAACGCATGGCAGCCTATCTCGACCTGGACGTACAGAAAGCGCCGCACGAGCGGTTGTCCGACCGCGAATTTCTGGTGCTCCGGATGATTGCGTCCGGTAAAACCGTCAGTCAGATTGCCCGGGAACTTTACCTGAGCGTCAAGACCATCAGCACCTACCGTGCCCGTGTGCTGGAAAAGATGGATATGCAGAACAACGCCGAGCTGACGCACTACACCTTGCAGAAAGGCCTGGTGGATTGATGGAATTTACGATTTGCGACTGGCGAACGATTCGTGCAGCAATCGTAAATCGTAAATTCAGCTGGGGTCTTTCCCCGCCATGTTCACGGGTCTTTACCCACTTATTCAAACGGCACCGGCGGTTTTATTGTTTCAAAAGGTGAACAAAATTTTTTCATACCGGTGCATTCCCCGGTCCGACATCAAATCGCATGAACGAACAAGCTGATTTCAATGCCAACCCCGGGCAGCGGAATGGCGCACCCGGCCTCTCCGCGGGCCGAAACGGGACAGCCACCCCGCCTTCAGTGGATGTCTGGTCGTTTGCCGAAATTCTCCTGCTCCGCTGGCGCTGGCCCGCCCTGGCCGGTGTTGTGCTGGCGGCAGCGGGCTTGCTGTTTGGGCTTGTTCATTGGCACTCCACCTACACCGCCCCGGCACAGTTGATTTCCTACAATGCGCCGAGTGCGATTGCGCTCTTCGGCCAACGCGAAATTTCAGGCCAGACCCTCGTCGGCGTCCTGCGCTCGCCGGAGTTGTTGCAGGCGGCGGGAGCACAAGCCCGGCCACCGGTTTCGGCGGCAACCCTCGCGGGTGGTTTGAATATTATGCCCGACCACAACAGCGACATCATTGTCGCGGCGGTCACGGACAAAACGCCGCAGCGGGCATTGGAGTTGGCGAACCTGTATGCCCGGAATGCCGTCGCCTACACGCAGAAAATGCAGGCCCAATCCGCCGCGGAAATGGACGAGTTTTTTTCGCGGCAATTAACCAACACCGATACTCAAATTGCTGCGCTCGACCAGCAGGCCGGCGAGTTGCCCGCGCCGGCGTCAGAAACCAACGCGGTGGCGCCCGCCGGGCCACTGCTCGAGCAACTGCAAACCGCGCGGGGAGAACTGGTCACCTTGCTGGCCAAATACACCGATGCGCATCCGCTGGTACAGGCCAAGCGGGCGGAAATTGCGGCGCTCGAAAAGGAATTGGCGCCCGGCACCCCGGGAACTGCCGCGAATCCAGCCACATTCGCCGCCGGCTCCGGTGAAGATGACCCCACCGTGGTCCGCGGCAAGTTGGAAGCGTTGGAAAAAACCCGCCTGGATTTGCTCAACCAGCGGCAGGCGGTACGGGCTTTCGAGGCCAACCCGCCCGGCTTCTGCCGGTTGCTGGCCCCGGCTATTCTTAAAGATGTCGTCGCCCACAGCCGGCGGGCGAAAGTTTTTGCCGTTTGTATGCTCGCGGGATTGCTCGGCGTCGCCGGCGGCCTGGCGGTGGTTTTGTTGATTGAAATCGCCGATGACCGCTTAAAAACCGCTTCCGATGTGCGGCGCGTCACCCAACTGCCGGTGCTGGCCGGCGGTGGCGACCTGAGCCGCCTGACTGAAACCGAGCGTTACGACTGGGCGTTCCGCACGTGGACGAGGTTGCAGGGCCGGTTGAGTCCGTCGCCAAATCATGGATTGGTTGTCGGCATCACCTCGGCGGGCAATGGCGAGGGGCGTTCAACGTGGGTCCAATTGCTGGCCGAAGCCGCCAGCTTGCTCGGCTTCCGGGTCTTGACCATTGCCACCTCGCCTTCACCGCGTCATTTGGGAACTCGAACGGACCTGATGGAGAACCCCACCGGTAAATTCACAGCCGAAATCGCAAATTCAAATTCCGAATCGCCGGAAATTTCCATGGTGCCGGCGCCGGCCTCGAACATTCTGGCGACGCCTGCGGAGGTGACCGAAAAATTGACCGGGCCGAATTCGCAGCCGGTCGTGCATATTCCCCTGCCCGGCTGGGTCTGGAATCTCGAGCGCCGCAAGCAATGGCAGGATGCGCTGCAACATTGGGCCCGGATTGACAACATTGTCATCCTGGTCGAATTGCCACCCGCAGCCGTGCCCGAATCGGTGTTGCTGGCGGAAAATCTGCCTAATGTGGTCTGGCTCACCGCCAGCGGCCAGGCTACTGCCGCCAGGACCAGCGAACAGCTGGACACGCTGCGCCACGCGCGCTGCCATCTGGCCGGCGCGGTGCTGAACCGCGCGCCGGAGTCCGCCCTGCGAAAACGTTTCAGCCGCTGGCTGAACGCCTCCGCCCTCCTGGTCGTCTTGAATCTTTCAGTTCTTCACGCGGCGGACAATCCCGGCTTGCCACCTTCAACCAATCAAATCGCAGAAACCAGCCTTGCCGCCGCCGTGGTGCCGCGGGAGCCACGTGCCGACTGGCAGCAGCATTTCACGCTCGGCGCGGGCGACATTTTGAATTTTTCACTCTACGGCGAACCGACGCTGACCGAGCTGAACGTGCCCATCGGCCCGGACGGCCGCGTGAGCTATCTCGAAGCGCAGGAGGTAATGGCCGCCGGCCTGACGATTGACGAATTGCGCTCGAAACTCGACGAGGAACTGGCGAAATACCGGCGCGCGCCGCGCAGCATTATCACGCCGGTTGCCTTCAACAGTAAAAAATATTTCCTGCTGGGCAGCGTCATGCGCGCCGGTGCGTTCCAGCTGGATCGGCCGACGACCATTGTCGAAGCCATCGCCCGCGCGCGCGGATTTGAAACCGTGGTGCAGGAGCGGGACCTCGTTGAACTGGCGGATCTGCCACGCGCCTTTCTCGTGCGCCACGGCCGGCGGATGCCGGTGGATTTCGAGAAACTGTTTTTACAGGGCGACCTTTCACAAAATATTCCGCTGGCACCGGATGATTATCTGTTCATTCCGCCCGCGGACGTAAAACAGGTCTATGTCGTCGGCGAGGTGTTGACTCCCGGCGCCGCGCCTTACAACGTAAACCTGTCTGCGGTGGGCGCCATCGCCGAACAGGGCGGCTTCACCCCGCGTGCCTGGAAACAAAAAGTCCTGGTCATCCGCGGTTCATTGAGTCATCCGCAAGCATTTGTCGTGGACGCCCAGGACGTCTTGTCGGCGCGCACCTCGGACTTCAAGCTGGAGCCGAATGACATCGTTTATGTGCATTACCGTCCATGGGCCAAGGCGGAGGATATTCTCGATCTCGCGGCCACGGCGTTTGTGCAATCGGCCATCATCACCTGGACGGACATTCATGCCGGGCCATTGATCACGAGGCCGATCATCCAGTAAAAACGAGTGAATAAACACCGAACACCCGGCACGCAACACCCAACCTCCAAAGAACCTCCAAATGGACCATCTTTGGTTGTTCGATGTTGGATGTGCTTTGTAGAAAAGATCCTGGATGCGAGAGAACACCGGAGGTTGGTCTCCCTCTCCTCCGTCGCCGACGGAGGAGAGGGCCGGGGAGAGGAGGCGCTCCTTAGAAATCCCCTCTCCCTGGCCCTCTCCCCGCGCTTCGCTGGCGGGGCGAAGGACTGGCTGCCTTCGAGGATGGACAATCTTTTCTACAAAGCATGTTGGATGTTGAAAGTTGAATGTTTCTTTTCGGAATTTTTCTTTCTGGCGGCCGGGTCCGGGCTGGTACTGCTTTTCTTGACCGGATGTGCGGACACGGGACCGCTCTTCAACGCGCAAGCCGAGAGCGCCGCCCGCCTCGCCAGCCTGACCAATCTCACCACAGTCACCACAACCAATCCGGCAGTTGCGGATTTGCTCCAGCCGCCGGCGGGAAACTTCATTCTGGGACCCGGCGATCAATTGGAAATTGAAATACCGGGTGATATCACCACGCGCACCGAGGCGACGGTCGGACCGGACGGCAAAATCTATTTTAATCTTCTGCCCGGACTCGACGTGGCCGGACTGACGTTGCCGGAAACCAAGGCGCTCCTTGAAAAGGGATTGACCCAATTCATGCGCCAGCCGCCGGAGGTGAACGTTACGCTGACCTGATTCTCTACACGGCCGTCAGCGATGATGCGAGCACAGAACGCGCGCGGGCGTTATCGCCAGAGCGCACCTTCGACCGTC
>JANWKE010000179.1 GCA_025451535.1 Verrucomicrobiia bacterium | reverse complement strand
TTAACACGGCGGCCGTTCATGCCCTTTCGTACCCGCTGGGGGGGCGGTTCCATGTGGCGCACGGTGTTTCCAACGCGGTGTTACTGCCGCACGTTTTGCGTTTCAATTTTTCCGCCGCGCCGCAGCGATACGCGGAGATTTCCCAGGCCCTGGGCGTTGCCGGCAATGGCTCGAATCTGTCTACGGCTGAACACGGCGTGGAATTTTTAAGCGCGCTTTCGCGCCATTGCGGAGTGCCGCAGAGACTCTCCGCCTTCGACATTCCGCGATCCGCGATTCCCGAGCTGGCCAGGGCCGCGATGCAGGTGACGCGTTTGTTGAATAATAATTTGCGTCCGTTGACGGAGACGGATGCGGTCCGGATTTATGAAGCGGCTTATTGAATGAACACGGGATTGAAATATGGCGGCGTGGTGGTGCCGATGATTACGCCGGTGACGGAAGACGGCAGGCTGGATGAGCCGGCGGTGGATCGGCTGGTGGATTTTCTGGTCGCTGGCGGAGTGGACGGCATTTTCGTCATGGGCACGACCGGCGAGGGCACGGCCATTCCGCGTGCCTATCGGCGGCGGCTGGTGGAGCGGACGGCTGCGCGGGTGAATGGCAATGCCAAGGTCTTTGCCGGCATCGGCGATGCGCATCCTGAGGAGATCCGGGCGGGCAATGACTATTTGAGTGCAGGTGTCCATGCCGTCGTATCGCGTCCGCCCGTGGCGATTCCCGCGGGGGAAATGCTGTCGTGGTTCCGGGCTCTTTTGGACGGATTGGACGGGCCGTTGCTGCTCTACAACATGCCGATGACGACGAAGATTTCCATTCCCCTGGATGTGGTTGAGAGCCTGGCGGGACATCCTCGGCTTGCCGGCATCAAGGATTCGGAGAACAACCCCAGGCGGCTGGAGGAACTGCTCGGGCGTTTCGGCGGCAAACGGGATTTTTCGGTGTTCGTCGGTGTTGGCGCGCTGATGGAAAGCGGCTTACGGCTGGGTGCGGACGGGATTGTCCCGAGTGTCGGCAACTTGATCCCGGATGTGTGCCGGAAACTTTGTGCCGCCGCTCGAAACCGCGATTGGTCCGGGGCCGGTGCTTCCTATTCACGCATGAGCACCGTCGCCGCACTCTATCAAAATGGCCGGACGCTGAACGAATCGCTTTCCGTTTTGAAAGGCGCGCTGCACCTGCGCGGGCTTTGCGCGCCGCACGTTTTGCCGCCGTTAAAGCCGTTGACAGAATCGCAACTGGAAAAGCTCCGGAACGAAATGGAACGGATGCATTTGTTGAATGGACAAACATGAAAACCAAACCTGTCCTTGGCCTCACGTTGGGCGACCCGGCGGGCATCGGGCCGGAAATCTGCCTGCGCGCGCTCGGTGCTCCGGCAGTGCAGGAACACTGCGTGCCGGTGTTGTTTGGCGACGCCGGCGTGCTGGAGAAAGTGACAGAAGCAGTGTCACGCCAAGGCCGCAACGGCGGCAAAGGAATTTCCTCAAATCCCCTGCGCCCTTGGCGAACATTGCGCGTGTTTGAATTTGAAAAGCTTTCACAAATCGAAGAGCCCCTCGTTGTCGATTGTGCCGCGATTAACGCATCGGAAATCGAGCCGGGCAAAATTTCCGCCGCGTGCGGCCGGGCGGCCTGCCTTTATGTTGAACAGGCCATTCGCGCCGCCCTGGCCGGCCGGATCGATGCGGTGGTCACTGCGCCGATCCACAAGGAATCGTTGAACCTGGCCGGCGTGAAATTTCCGGGCCATACCGAAATTTTTACCGCCCTGACGAAATCGCGACGCAGTTGCATGATGCTGTACTCGGACAAGCTGACCGTGAGCATGGCGACCACCCATATCGGTTATGCCGACGTTCCCCAAAAGCTGTCCGCCCGGCGCATTTTGGATGTTATCGAACTGACGGCGGAAGCGATGAGCCGGATATTGCGGCGCGCCCCGCGCCTCGGCGTTTGCGGTTTGAATCCGCACGCGGGCGAGCATGGACTGTTCGGCCATCAGGAGGAGGACAATTTCGTCGAGCCGGCGGTGGCGCTGGCCCGCGAAAAGGGTGTGGCGGTGACCGGCCCGCTCGTGCCGGATGCAGCGTTCACCCCGGCTCAACGCCTGAAATATGATGCCATCGTCACGCTGTACCATGACCAGGGACATATCCCGTTCAAGATGCTGGCGTTTGACACGGGGGTGAACCTCACCCTCGGCCTGCCGATCATCCGCACGTCGGTGGACCACGGAACGGCCTTTGACATCGCCTGGCAGGGAAAAGCGGACCCGACCAGTTTGTTTTCGGCCATTCGAGTGGCTGCGGATCTGGCACGAACTGGAACCCCCAACCTACAACCTGCAATTGACGTGCGGAATGGCGGCGGTCGCGCCCATCGTAAACCGAAAATTGCAATTTAATATGATTGGTGTGATTGCAGATGATCTGACCGGCGCCGCCGAAATCGGGGCGGTAGGTCTGCGCCATGGTTTGCGCGCGGAGATTGTCCGGCGCGGCAAACCGAGCGGCCAGGCGGAGGTGGTCTGCGTGGACACCGATTCACGGTCCTGCAGTCCTGACGAAGCGGGGAAGCGCGCCGCGGCGGCGGCAAAACTTTTGCACGCGGCCGGTGCGCAATGGATTTACAAGAAGGTGGATTCCGTTCTGCGCGGACAGGTCACCGCCGAAGTGGAGGCGGTAATGACCCAGCTTCAATTAAACCGCGCCCTGCTGCTGCCGGCCAACCCCTCGCTGGGCCGGGTGATCCGCGATGGCCAGTACCTGGTCCGCGGCAAATTGATTCACCGGACGGAATTTGCGCGCGACCCGGAATATCCGCGGCGCACGTCCCAGGTGTTGCGGTTGCTGCGGCTGCCGGAAAAATTTTTGATCCGCGTGTCCAATGGCGACCACACGCTGTCGAACAACACAATCGTCGTCGCCGAGACTGCAACCTCGGCGGAGGTGCAGGATTGGGCCGGGCGTCACGAAACCGGAATGCTGCTGGCGGGGGGATCGGAATTTTTCAACGCGCTGCTTTACACCGAACACCTCCCAATGCCGCCGGTTGAAATCGCGTTGCCGGAACCGGCGCCGGGGCGCGAGTTGTTTATCTGCGGCACGTCTACTGAATCGGCCCGCAAATTTATAAACGCGGCGCGGCGGGGGAAAACGCCGGTGTTTTCATTGCCGCAGGAAATGATGTGGGGCGTGGAACTTTCGGCCCCGGCCGCGGAAGCCGTTACCCGGCGGGTGGTGGCCGCATTTGATTCACATCCGCGGGTCATCTTGAGCGTCGGTTTGCCCCTGGTGCGCGACGCCGCCATCGCCCGGCAGTTGTCCCACTTCGTCGTGAGGATTGCCGAGTCGGTATTGCGGCGGGTGCGGATTGTCAGCGTGTTCGCCGAGGGTGGTGCCACCTCGGCGGAATTGGTGCGGTGCATGGGGTGGGCGCGGCTGACGGTTCAGCGTGAACTGGCGCCCGGGGTAGCGGTGTTGGCGATTGAGGGCGGGGATTCCACATTACTAACCATCAAACCTGGAACTTATGCCTGGCCTGCAAAGTGGACATGACAATGGCGGGTTTGATAATAATGGGCTTATGCCCAAGCTCGCCGGCTCATTGGACAATCTAGTGTTTGTGGCCCCGTCGCCCATTGCGCGGCGGTTGTTGTGGCACCTTTTCTCAATCGGTTCCCGCCGCATCGTGCAGACGGATCATCATGAGCGTTTTGAAAAACCGGGTGCGCATCTGTTCTGGGTGCAGTCGGGCGAGGGTGAACTGGAATACCGTTCGAGCCGCTTTGAGTTGAAACGCGGCAAAAAAATCTGGCTGGTGGACATGGCCAAACCGCGCACCTACCTCCCGACGCCGGGACGACATCTGACCATCACCGGATTTCGTTTCGGCGGGCCCGGCCTGGAGTTCTGGCATGAGGAGTTTCACGGCGAAGAAAACGCCGAGTTCCCCGTGGACGATTTCCGGGTGGTGACCCAGATGCAAAGCGAGTTGCTCCGCCTCGTCCGCCGTCGCCCCAGCGGCTGGGAGTGGCAGGTGCATCTGCGGATCACTGAAATGCTGGGACGGTTGCTGATGTCGCGGGAATTGCTGGCTTCACCCCATGCGGAATTGTCGCCGCCGGTGGTGCGGGTCATCAACGCCATCTCCGCCAACCCGTTGCGCGACTGGAAGGCAAAGGAGCTCGCCTCCATTGGCAAGGTCAGCTACTCCGGACTGCGCGCGCTGTTTCAGCAAGCCGGGCAGGGGACAATCCATCAACACATCCAGAAGGCACGGCTGGACCAGGCGCGCCTTTTACTGGCGGACAAGCGTTTGTCCGTCAAGGATGTGGCGTCCCAGTTGAGTTTTTCGAGCGAGTTCTATTTCAGCCATTTCTTTCGCCGCCACACCGGCATGTCGCCGACGCAATTCCGGCAGCATTTGAAGGGGTAGGCCGAAAACCCGCCGCGTCAGTTCAATCGCCCCTTCAAATAACGGTTCATGGCGGCCAGAACGCCCGGTTCCAGTGGAACTTTGTGGCCGCGCGGCTGGGGATCCTGCAGGAAGATTTCATCGCTGCCGAGTTCCGCGAGACGTTGGCGCAGTACAACCATTTGGTGGAGTGCGTCGGCGCCTTCGGCGCAGTTGATGGTCAGGTACAGCGGGAGGGTGGCGTGGGTCAGATAGTCCAAAGCACCCGCATGGCGCCAGACCTCGAGATGAGTGGCCCGATCGCCCCAGGCCGCGGTGTAGCGTGGCAGCATGTGATCCGAGGGCGACAGATCGAGATAGGTGAAACGTCCCGACATAACCACAGCGCCTTGCACGGCGTCGCTGATCTCCTGGTTTTCGCCGTGACCTTGAAACTCTTTCAGGCCTTCGGTGGTGACGAGCATCAGGGCCATCCCGCTGCCACGCGAGAAACCGACCGCGGCGATTTTTCCATTCAGCCCCAGCCCGGCGCCTTCCACCCGCAGCGTGCGGACGGCAGCCTTGATTTTCCAGGCGCACTGGGGCATGGGATCCAGCCCTTCGTAGGGCGGAGCCACGGGGTGATCGGCCATCGCCACGGCGAAACCCGCGGTTGCCTCGCCGTCGAGAATGGTATCGCTGCATATGGCCAGCGAGGCGTTGCCCATGCGGTTCACGTTGTCGCAGGAAAACTCAATGATGGCGCCGACCGGTTTTACCGGATGCGCCGGATAAATAATGTCCATGCCCAGCGTCCGGCCAGGTTCGCGGTAAAACACAACGTTGCGAAACAACCGGTCACCGGACGGGACGATGAAGACCTGCGCCGGATCAATTTGAAACCGGGGCAGGAACCGGTTGTGAAACAAATCATCGCGCAACTGGTACAAATCGCGATTGAGGAACGGCACCCGGGCGCGCGGGGCCCGGGCGTAATCCAGAATTGCGACCAGATATCCCCGGGCACGGAAATCACGAATGATCGCCCGATCGCTGTCGGTGCCGATGCGCGGGGAGGCAAGGTTTTCAAGATAAATGATCATCGGCAACGGCTGGTTGCTGTGAAACCCATCCGGTTTGAGTATGGTCAGGTTAAGTAGTTTTCCTGTGACCGGGCTCGGCCATTGGCCGTGTTCGGGAGGGGGCAGATTCGCTTGGACGCAAATGGGAATGGCGAGCGCGCAAAGCCACGCGGCCAGGGCGTATCGGAATTTTCTGATTTTGCCGTGCGCCAAAGGGAACTCGATCATGGGATCATTTCGCCTGAAAGATGGATTTTAAATAAGCGGCGTTGGCGCCGAAGTTCCATTTGACATTGTGCGGGTCTTTAGCGCTACGCGAGCGTTCGATGACCAGCCAGCCACGCCAGCTCATCGCATCAAGCGTCCGTTTCACCTGTGGCATGTCTATCCTGGAGTCGTCCTGGAGCCAGACGCCGTCCCGGTCAGTGCAGTGAATCTGGCAAATGCGGTCACGGCCGAGCGTGCGCAGTTCGGCAATCAGGTCACGTCCATTTTCGACCGCGTTGGCAAAGTTGAAATAACTGCCGATGGCCGGCGACCCGACATCCTCCAGCAATTTCACTTCACCCGCGGCATCCAGCGCTGTCTCGATGCCGATGACGATGCCTGCGGCTTCAGCCTTCGGCGCGATAGTCTTCAACCGCGCGACCACCGCCGGGCGTAGTTCGGGGTGCTTGACGAGATCGCACGGCACGCCCAGCGGCAGGAACGCGACCTTCACATCCATCGCGGTCATCGTGTCAATGCAATCCTGCACCATGCCTGGCACGGTGGGGCGCTCGGCGAAGGACTGGGCATAAAAGCCGGACATGGCCAGCGAACAGATTTCGAGTCCGAGCTGGCTCGCCGTGTCGAGGAAGTGCCGGCGGATTTTCGGATCGGCAAGATGATTGTCAAACGTCGGACGGTCGCCCAGGCCGCCCATATCCACTTCCACGCCGTCGACGCCGATTTCCCTGGCCAGCGGGAAGGCGCCGGGTTTCTGGCGTTTGAGCATCATCCAGTCACAGGCGGCGATTTTATAACGAGAATCGGGAATGGCCGGCGTTGCCGGAGCATGGCCGGGTTGCGCCGCCGGGATGGCATCGGCCGCCAGCGACCAGGTGCCGGGGGAAAACCATCCCGTCGCGGCCGCCGCGGCGGCGGCTTTGACAAACTGGCGGCGATTCATGGGGCGGTTGGTTTTAGTTGCCCGTCGAACGCGTAGGATTTTCCGGCTTCGGTCTGGAGTTCGATTTCATGTCCACCGTAGCGCAAGCGGCAGGGCCGGCCGAGCTTCGAGTGGATGACCGCATGCGTCATCTGGCCGTTGTCCCAGGCCAGGTCCACCACAAATCCGTCGCGGGCGCAGATGCCGGAGATCG
>JANWKE010000178.1 GCA_025451535.1 Verrucomicrobiia bacterium | reverse complement strand
TGTTCCGCCATCTTTGCCATCCCCAGATGCTGCCGTCGCATCGCGCCAATCTCATAACGTTCCTCCGTGCTTAATCGATGATATTTCATCCGCCAACCTTGTCGCACTGGCAACTTGAATCCAAGAGTGCTAACACGGCGCTGGAGCCAACGGCCACTGCGCCTTGAGTTTTCGGACGAGTTATGAGATTGGTTTGTCATTGTTCCATTGCTGCGCTGGCAGCCCGTGAACAACTTCGGATAACCTATATTGGACGTTGGGCGTGCCCATGAATATTTCCGACGCACAGCGAGAAATCCGCATCCGATTTCACGGCGGCTTTTACGGTCAGCTCGTGTCGGGTGTGCTGTGGCTTTTGTCAGGATGTTTGGCCGTCACAATTGGGGTCAAAAGTGCAATCATTGCCCTTGTGTTCGGGGGTTTCATGATTTTCCCGGCCACGGAATCGCTTGTGCGGCTTTCGGGGGCGAAAGAATTGACCGAAGCCAATACGCTTCGATACCTGGGTATGCAGGTCGCGTTTGTTTTGCCGTTTTCAATGTTGTTGCTGTTGCCGGTCACGCAATATCGCACCAATCTGTTTTACCCTGCTATGATGATCCTTCTCGGCGCGCACTACATCCCATTCGTGTTCTTATATGGCATGCGGCTTTTCGCATTTTTGGCTGCAATATTGATTGTTGGAGGAGTCGGCATTGCGATGTTCGGTGCGAATGCGTTTAGCACGGGTGCGTGGAGCAGTGGCATAATCCTTGTTTTATTCGCGTTTCTGGGTCGGAAGTATGTTCGAAGCGATCACTCACATGAGACCTGATCAGCAAGCGGTTTACGAAGAGTGGGCGGGTTCGCCCAACAAGCCGGCTGCACCGAACCCGGCGATGACGCTTCAGTTGCAGCCCAGGAGCCAGTGGCGCCGGATCGTTAGGCGTCTAACCCTCGAAACTTATGACTAGGGATTATATTTGGTTCAAAACGCGAGCCGGCTTTGCCAGTGTGACAGAGCCTTCCGAGATTCTTGTCTGGAAGTTTGAAAAGCAGCCTGTCTGGTATATTTTCGCTCGCATGAAAACAGTGCCGGAGATGCACTTTAAAAGCCTTTTGGGTCGTCGGGTCTCGATGCCTGCTCCGTTTGCGTATTTGGCGTTCTTCACTGATGGTCCGGGTGTTCGCAAAGCCATCGCTGAGTGCATGGCGAGAATTGAGGACGCGATACGGGCGAAGGCCGAGTTTTGTGACTTGAGCCAATTTGGCGATGCGCAGGCGTGGGGCAAGACGTGGGAACTAATTGAATGGCCAAATAGCAAGCGCGACGCCTAACCATGCGCGAGCTCGTGTGAAAAGTCTGGCCGGTGATTCCAAAGTTCAGATCGCCGGTTTTTTCTTCCCTAAACCGGGATCAGTCCGGACGGCCGACGGGGACGATAATGGGTTGGGCAGAAAAAAAAGCGGGGTCACCGCCTGTTCAGACGCTTTGCGGCACTTTCACCCCCACGGCGGCCATCAACTTCTCGAAGCTCACCAGGTTGAGCACGCGTTAAAGGTTGTAAGCCATCGTCGTCAGACCCCACTCCGTTCGCACCTTCTCCAGGCCCTTGAGAAGAAAGTGCGTGTACCCAAACCACCGCTTGATGGTCCCGAAGAGATGCTCGGCCCCCCCCCCATCTTCGTTCTTGCCGAACCGGGTCCGGGCGGGCAGTTTTGGATGGTTCAACCTTAGAAAACCTATGAAAAAACTGTTCATTTCCCTGTTGGCAGGTCTTTCAGCCATGACCCTGCTGGTTGGCTGCGAGACCCATCTTGGTGGCGGCACGACAAATAGAATAGAGCAGCCCACGGTCGGACAGCAATTGATTGACCTGCAAAAGGCCAAAGCAGCCGGGGCGATTTCGGACACGGAGTATCAGGCCCAAAAAGCCAAACTGCTCAACAGCAAGTAGAGGAAAAGTTCCCGAGCACGCCAGCCTCCCCTCTCGGCGAATCTACGGCTCCAGTTCCTGACACGCCGGCAAGATCAGCCTTCGTTGGACCACGGCACGACAAGTGCCGGCGCTCCCGGAATTTTATTCCGGCAGTGCTTTCAAGGTCTCGCCTGTGAACGGCTGCGGATGCGCGCCCAGCTTGGCACGGATGGCTTTTACATCGTCGGCCGTCACCGGCCCCTGTTTGTTGCCCCACGAATTGTGGATGTAAGTCAGCACGTCGGCGAGATCGGCATCGCTCATCGCTGCGCCCATCGCGGGCATGGAGAGGCTCCACGTCTGGCCCTTGACGGAAAGCTGGCCGCCGACGCCCGCCAGCGGAATGGATACGAAACGTTGAATGCCTTTGGTGTCAACCCATTCGGAACCGGCCAGCGGCGGCGCCTGACCGGGCTTGCCGAGCCCGTCCACGCCGTGGCACAAGCCGCAGACCAGGTCGTAACGCGCCTTGCCGCGCGCCAGAATGGCGGCCTCACCGGACTTGGGCTGATATAATTCCAGTTCCTCAGCGGAGGCGTAAGGGCCATAAACCTGGGGATTGAACCAGCCACCATGGTGATCAAAATAGACCATGCCCAGAAACAGCAGCAGCAACGTCAGCACGATAATCCAAATCGGCACTGTCGAACGTGAAACGGCCAGTACGGCATCAGGCGATTGAGGCGTGCTGGATTTTGATTCGTCGCTCATGGTTTGGAAACAGCGGCCGGCCGGGTAAAGGGCGCGTCGTGCAGCGAAACATCCGCGTGCAAACTCAACAAATAAGCCGCCAGTTCCTGCGCCCTGGCCGTCGGGACCACTTCATAACCGGTCGGCGGCCCGGAGCCTTTCGAAAAAACCAGGGCGTCCGGCGAAGGAGCAGCATTGATTTTCCGGACACGAAAGAGATAACGGAACGGCGGCATGGCCGAATCCTTCACCACATTTTGCGGCGCATACAGGTGGACCAATTGCCAGTTGGCATCCGGCTGGCGCGTGCCTGCGTCCGCCAGGTCCGGACCGATGCGCAGGCTGCCGAGTTGCACCGGGTCGTCGTAAAGAAAATCCTCAGCGACGCTGTGCCGCCGGCCCCAGCTGCGCGTAATGTCCGGACCGGTGGCGATGATATGAATTTCGGCCTTGCCGCCGGCGGCGGTGATTTTATCCACCAGGCCATCGGCCGCTGCTTTGTCGAGGCCGTTCAAATTCAAAGACGAAATCAGATTGGTCACTCCCGCCGGATCCTTACCGGCACTGGTCAGCACAACGTCGCACGCGACGCCGCTTTGTTGGACCTGCTCAGTATGGCAGGCGGCACAGCCGTTGGCGCGATACACCTGCAACCCTTGATTCGCCATGCCGGGCCGGCCAAGCGGGTACAGGTCGCTCGAATTCAGAATGGTGGTTTGCTGCCCGCCGCCCAGTTGCACAATGGGCGCGAGCACAAATCCGCACCACGAACCGCCCAGCGCGAGCAATGACGCGAGGAAGACCGGAAACCCGTTTTTCATGCGCGCACCTCCTTGTCGCGCCGTAGCGAAGCGCAGGCGGACCCCGGTTCGAGCGGCGATTTCACAAACGCAATGAATTGTTTAAGCAGTGCAAGCTTCCAGCGGAGGGTCAGACCTATAATGTTGACAAAAAACAGCAGGTTACCCAGCAGCATGGCCGTCAAGCCGAGCGTGCTGACGCGCAGGAATGGCAGCATGGCTTTGGTGGTGTCGGCGAAGGCGATATCCGGGTTTTGCAGCTTTAACCCTTGCAGGACCCCGCCGATCGCCAGTGGCACGACCAGCAACGCGACGCCAACCAGTGACAGCCAGAAGTGCGCGCGGACAAGCTTCGGGAAAGGAAATTCCATGCCGACGGCGCGCGGCAGCAGGTAATAAACCGCGCCGAACATCGTCATGGCAAAGAAGCCATAGAGGCGCAGCTGTGTTTCCGCCGGGCCGAACCAGGTGAAATCCGTCCACCGGCTGATTTGCGGGCACGCCATGGCCACCAACATCAATCCCGAAAGACAGAAGCAGTCCAGGCCGAAACCGATGAAGCAAAATGGTCCGTTGTCCCAACTGGACTTTACGGAACCCCACACCGTCCGCAATCCGACGATTGCGATGACGAGCAACGGCACCAGCAACCACGCCGCAGCAACGGCGCTGAGCGTCGGCAGCCAGACCGGCACCGGCGCGCCCGGCGGGATACCGCACCAGGTGGCAAAAAGGATGAACGTCCAGAACGCGAACAGCGCGAGGTAATGGCTTTGCAATGGGCAGCCCGTCAGTTTAGGCAGGAAATAAAATGCCGTGCCCAATCCGACCAGGGCCGTCCAGACCAGGAGCAGATTGTTGGCAAACCACCAGCCGATGACGGCCTGGGCCACGCCGCGAACCGGCCAGGCAACCAGGAACAGATTGGCCGTCGAGTAAATCCATGGGAACCAGAAGAGCGCGGCGACCAGAAACCATTGCGACGGGTAGAGCGTGCGCTCGTGCCGGCGGGCGAAAACCATCATCGCCCAAAGTGCCAGCAGCAGGTAGGCGAAGAAAATCGGCACCGAACTGCCGCGCGGAAATTCGAGCCAGGCGAATCCGGTGCCATCACCGATCAAAATGGCAACCAACCCGACAAGCACGCCGAGATGCCAGAGGTTCGCGGCGACGATGGGAACAATGGCCCCGCGCAACGGCGTCTGGCTGAGGCGCGCCAGCACCCACAGCGCAACGCCCAGTCCAGCCGGCAGGCAGAACCCGTAAAGCAACGCGTCGTCCGCCGCGGGTTGCAGGCGACCGTAGGTGAGCCAGGCACAATTCGCGAGAAAACCCGGTGCGTGAAACTTGATTGAGGCGATCAGCCCGAGCACCGAGCCGAAGACCAGCCAGAGCGCCGCGCCGCCGAAGAGTGCCAGCAACGGGATGCAGCAGGAACGGTCAATTTCGCTTGAATCTCGTTTTGCGAACATATTGTTCATTCGCTCTTCGGAGGGCTGAGTTGCACGAGGCCCTTTATGAGTGGTACTCGCAGAGCTCGTCCCTCCGGATTTATTTGGGATGTTTCGTTCACTTTATTATTCAAAAGCATTCGGCCTGGCCGGCGCCACGGGCGCCGGTGCGGTCGCCTTTTCTTCACGGGCAATCAGGTTGGTCCGCGCGACGGCCGGGTTCTGCCATTCCCGGGCAGCCATCTGCAGGGCGACGTCAATCGGCAGGCGGACAATGCCCCGTTGCTGGTCAATCCAGCCGGGATTATCCAGCGCCTCGGTTTCCGCCGCACGGATTTGGGCCAGGTCCTTGACCCGTTCGGTCGCACGGTCGGCGTCAATCGCCGGAACAGACATGGAATGCTTCACCGCCAAAACCAGAATGGCGAAGAGGAAACCGGCCACAAGAAAACCGAGGCCGACATGCCACACGGGACGTTCGTTGGCCGCTTCCAGGCTCATGGGCGGCCTCCCGTCGTTGGGGCCGTGGCGGCGATTTCCTCAGGCGTTTCGTATTTGACGCCCATGGCTTCCAGCAGACGCGGGTCTTTCTTCGGGAACGGCGCGTGGGCGCTGAAATTTTTAATAAAAACAAGGGCCAGCAAACCGCCCATGAACGCGAGGCAGCCGAACGGCAACCAGAGCCATTTCAACGGATATCCGTGCGGGTGCGCCACGGGCAGGATGTTGAAAGCCAGGTCCGCAAAGTTCATCGCCCACGCCCAGAGACAGACCCAGAACATGATTTTGAAGTTGGACTTCACGCAAATGGGCAGCAACACCAGGAACGGCAGGAGGAAATGGCCGAAGATGATGAGCATGTCCAGACACCACCACGAGCCGTTTTCGCGGATGAGATACCAGAAATTTTCATCGGGAATGTTGCCGTTCCAGACGACGAAGTATTGCGCAAACCCGAAATAGGAATACAGCAACGTAAAGGCGAACAGCAACGTGCCGAGGTAATAAAACGGGCTGTCGCGGAGCACGGGAGTCAAGACGCCCTGCCGTTGTAAAATCATGGTGATGAAATAAGCCGTGGCTGCGCCGACAAATGCGCAACTGCCGAAGAAATACATGCCGTAAATCGTCGAGGCCCACTGATACTGGAGTGATTTCATCCACAACACGGAGGCCAGAGTAATCGTCGCGGCAAAGGCGAGGATGCCCCACCCGGAATGAAACCTCATCCGGTGCGTGCAGCGGGCGTCGCCGGTTTCATCCTGTTGGAGCGACCAGTGCCGCAGCCGCGACGACAGCAGCCACCAGATGCCGAACATGGCCAGTGACGCGACGGTGAAACCGGGCCAGGTGAACAGCGGCCACTTGGCGCTCAAGGCGCGGTCATCATGCGGATTAAGTGTCATCCAGGCATAAATTTTTGGCGCGAGCAGCAAAACCGGCACAAACAAAATGGCCAGCCACGGAAACAAAAGCGCACCGAGATGTTCGCAGAACCGCCGGATGCCAACGGACCAGCCGGCGTCGGTCAGATGATGGATCATCACCAGGAACAGACCTCCCAGCGCGATGGTCAGATAAAACATGAACGCCGTCAGCCAGGCATAACCGAATTCCACCGGGCTTTTCACCAGGCCGATGACCGAGAGCACCGCGCCGACGACCAGTAAAATGCCGGGCAGGTTGCGCCAGCCGGACAGATCCAGCGGCGGCAGTTGTTCTGGTTCGTTTGACGGATTCATAGTCGTCATTTCAGCGCCGCCTGCAGGTTCGGCGGCAGATTATTCGTCGAACCGAGCCAGCTCAATTGCAGCGCCCGCACATAGGCGATGATGGCCCAGCGCTCCTTGACCGGCACCGTCGGCCCATAAGCGCCCATCAAATTTTTTCCGTGAGTGACGGTGTTAAAAATCTCGCCGTCGGTCATTTCCACAATGCGTTTATCATGCAAATTGGCCACGGCGGGCATAACCCCGAGTTTCTTCATGATGCCATTGCCGTCGCCGAGCGCGCCATGGCACGGCGTGCAATAAATTTCGAACTGCTCACGGCCCTGCCGCAGCAGGGCCGGCGTCACCGGCAACGGATTTGTGTCCACGAAATTCGTCGTGCCCGTGGTCCGCCCCGTGTTGGCCGGAGAATCTTCATAGGGATACACCGGGCCGTTCAAGGTCGGCATTGGCTGGCTGCGGGGGATGGTGCCCGGCGGCGGCAATTGCGAACTCAGGCCATTGGCAAAAAAGCCATTGGGCTGTTCGGGGCGCAGCTTGAACTGATGGTTCAGGTCCGGAATGATGAGGATGGGCGGTTTGCGCGACAGATGCCCGCGCCGTCCGGCAATGCCAAATACCACGGCCACGACCGTGAGGAAGATGAGCAGGAAATAGCGCATTATTCCACAACCAGTTCGATGTACGTGCTGCCGGCAGACTCCAGCAGCGCGCGGGTTTCGGTTTCGGAAAATTTCGGGTCGGCCGTCTCGATTACCAGGAAAAACTTGTCGCGCGACACCAGGGCAAAGCGGCTGTTCTTGAACAACGGATGATACAGGCGCGGAAACCGGTTCATGACCACCATGCCGACAAACGCGCCGACCGCCGACGCCAGCACGAGCAAAATGTAAGAAGGCACGAGTGCCTGCGGCGGGCTGAACATCGGTTTGCCGCCGGTCAGAATCGGGTAATCGTAACCGTTCATGTACCAGATCATCAGCATGGACCCGATAAAGGCGGAGGCACCGAACACCAGCGCGAACCAGCCAACCAGCGAATTCCTGAAGCCCATCACCTTGTCGAGTCCGTGGACCGGGAACGGGGAGAAAACGTCCCAGCGCCGGAAGCCGGCGTCGCGGACTTTTTCCGCCGCGTGCAGCACCGCCGCGGGCGAATCAAATTCGGCGATCAGGCCGTAAGGTGTGCCGTTCATGGCTGGCCTCCTTTCGCACCGCCGAGCGGATGGTGGGGATCCGCCTGCGGCGTGATGGCTTTGACTTCCGAGACCGCAATCATCGGCAGGAACCGCACGAACAAAAGGTACATGGTAAAAAACACGCCCAGCGTGCCGAGAAAAGTGCAGGCATCCACCCACGTCGGATAGAATGGATGCCAGCTGGACGGCAGGAAATCCTGGTACAGCGAGCCGACGATAATGGTAAAGCGCTCGAACCACATGCCGATATTGATCAACACGGCAATGACGAAGATCAGTTTAAGGTTCTGCCGCACTTTTTTAATCCAGAACAACTGCGGCAACAGCGCGTTGACGCCGATCATGATCCAGCCGCCAAACCAGTAGTAATGGCCGAACAAGCGATGGCCGAACACCCAGGCGTCGTAGGGACTGCCGGAATACCAGGCGATAAAATATTCCATCACGTAGATGTAACCCATGATGCAGCCCATCATCAGGGTCATTTTGCAGACCCGGTCAATGTGCCGCGGGGTGATGATGTCCTCCAGGTGGCACCATTTGCGCAGCGGAATCAGCAGCACCAGCACCATGCCGAACCCGCAGAAGACCGCGCCGGCCACAAAGTAGAACGGGAAAATGGTCTCATGCCAGCCGGCCAGTTGCGACGTGGCAAAGTCCATGCCGACGATGGAACTGACGGTGAACACCAGCAGCGTGGCCAGGCCGGAAAGCACCAGATAAGCCTTTTCATAATTGTGCCATTGCCGGGCCGAGCCGGTCCAGCCCAGCGCGAACAGGCCGTAGGTGAATTTCCGCACACGCGTCTTCGCCCGGTCGCGCAACAAGGCGAGGTCGGGAATCAGACCCATATACCAGAACAACGAGGAAACGACGAGGTAGGTATTGACGGCAAACACGTCCCACATGAGCGGCGAGCGGAACTGCGGCCACATGCCGGTAGTGAGCGGAATGGGGAACAACCACCAGGCAAACCAGACCCGCCCGACGTGAACGGCCGGATAAAGCCCGGCACACATGACGGAGAAAACCGTCATGGCCTCCGCCGCGCGCCCGATGGCCGTGCGCCAGTGCTGGCGCGTCAGAAACAGCATTGCCGAAATCAGCGTGCCCGCGTGGGCAACGCCGACCCACCACACGAAATTGATGATGTCCCAGCCCCATGCCACCGGCACGTTGTTGCCCCAGACCCCGACGCCGGTGGAAATCAGGTACGCCAACATGGACGGCAACACCACCGCCGCGCAAAACGCCGCCGGGATGAATAATATCCACCACCACAGCGGCGTTTTTCCTTCCGCCATCGCGGTGAGATGGTCGGTCAGCCCGCCGAGGCCGCGCTGATAGGGCGTCTGCGGGCCGCGTCGCAATTCCCTGGGCGGGACCAGAGCCTCCAGTTGGGTCACGGATTCAGCCATTAACTGTTCCCTTTCTCAACGGCATGGAATTCACCGCCGTGCTTTTCATATTCCCCGGTGCTGTAAGGCTCGTGGTAATCGGGCATGGCCGGGTTGGGATTGCGGATGCGCGCCAGATAGGTCGTGCGCGGCTTCGTCAGCAAATCGCCCAACACGGCATAATTACGGCTGGAACCCTTCCATTTGCTGACGGTGCTGTCCGGGTCGCTGATGTCGCCGAACGCAATCGCCTGTGCCGGGCACGCCTGCTGGCAGGCCGTTTTGGGAATCGTGCCTTCAGCTTCCTTCAGGCGCACGTTGCCCGACGGGCCGGCCTTGACCTTTTGCGCAATTTCGGCGCGCTGGATGCGCTGGATGCAATAGGTGCATTTTTCCATCACGCCACGCTGCCGCACCGTTACCTCCGGATTCTTGGACATCTTGAGCAGGTCCCATTCGTCTTCCGGCCGCATGCTGCTCGTGTTCGGATTTTTCCACCAGCTGGCCAGATCCCATTTGCCGTCGGTCAGGTGCAGGAGCGGTGTCGGGTAAAAAGGCCCCTTCAAATCGGCCAGGGGCCGTTTGTTGAAATCGAGGTAATTGAACCGGCGGACCTTGTAAGGGCAGTTGTTTGAGCAATAGCGCGTGCCAATGCAACGGTTGTATACCATCACGTTCAAGCCTTCCTGGTCGTGCATCGTGGCATTGACCGGGCAGACGTTTTCGCACGGCGCGGCCTCGCACATCTGGCAAAGCATCGGCTGGTTCACCGCCTGCACGTCATCAATCCACCGCTCATACTGTTGCTCGCTGTCCTTGAGCAATGAGTCGGCCTCCGTTTCCCTGGCCGGGTTGGCCGTGTAATAGCGGTCAATCCGCATCCAGTGCATCTCACGGCTGCGCAACACCTGGTCCTTGCCGACAATCGGAATGTTGTTCTCGCTCTGGCAGGCGACCACGCACGTGGCGCAGCCGACGCAGGCCGTCAAATCCACCACCAAACCCCATTGCTGCAACCCCTTCTTCTCCGCCTGGTCCAGCGGATTGGGATACAACGGCGCGACCACCGGCGGCTCCTTTTCGTGCATTTCCCGGGCAAGTTCCGGATTCTTTCTGAATTCGTCCAGGTTCGACTCGCGCACGGCGGGCCGGCCTTCCATGGACCAATGATTCTGCGTGCAGGCCAGCACGTGCGTCTCGCCCGTCTTGCGGATGGTTGCGCCGGTCTCGATATGCTTGCCGGTGAAAATTTTGCAGGCATTGAACCCGACGCCGGTGCCGATGCGCCCTGCCCTTTCACGTCCGTAACCGAGCGCCAGACCCAGCGAATACTCCGCCATGCCCGGCTGCACCCAGATGGGACCTCTGACCTTGCGGCCGTTCAACGTAATTTCCACCACCTCTCCGTTTTGCAGGCCAAATTCACGCGCCGTTTTGCGGCTGATGAGCACGGCGTTGTCCCACACCATCTTGGTGATGGGATCGGGCAATTCCTGCATCCAGCCGTTGTTCGCGTAACGTCCGTCGTCCATCTTCGCGTCGCGGCAGAAAATGACTTCCAGACTCCTGGCCGAAGGTGCGCTGGCGCTTTTAACTTCCGGAGCCGAGGCGACAGCGTTCACCGGCCTTGCTGCCGGAGCAGCCAGAAAGCCGTTGAATAAAAACTGCTTCCACGCCTCTGCCGAGCTGGCAAACGTCGTACGAACGATATCGTAGGGATTTGTCTGCGTTTCACCAGCGACGCGCGCAAGCAATTCCAACTCCGTCAAGCCACCGAACAACGGCTGGATCAACGGCTGGATGGGGACCAGGGTTCCATCGCTCGTCACCGCATCACCCCACGATTCGAGGTAATGCACCGCAGGAAATTGCCAGTCGCTGATTTCAAAAGTTTCGTCCTCGTAATAGCCCAGGCGAACGATTGTCTTCGCCTTGCGTTGCAGTTTTGCCCAACCCATCTGCCCGGGTACACTATAAACTGGATTGCCGCCGAGCACGACCAGGGTGTCCACCGCACCGGCATCAAGGTATTTTGCCAGTTGCCCGTAGGTTTTGCTTTCCATTTCTGGCGCCGGAATCAGCGACACGGCCCCGCCAATGGCACCGAGCGCGGAATTGATGGCATAGGCCAACAGGTGCACTTCCATCGGCTGGCGCTGTCCGGCAACCACCAGCGTACGCTTGTGGTTGGCAACCAGATCGGACGCACAGATGGAAATCCATTTCGGGTCAACCCCGGCCGGAACAGTAAAGGGCCGGTTTAAAATCCGGGCGGCAATTGCCGCAGCAACCTGCCCCACCAGACTTGCCGCCACTCGCAACCGATGGTCGGCATTCAAGCCGGTAAGGGTGAACAGCGATTCAACGGCGTACAACCGGTTCATCCGGTTGCTCTCCGGTTTGCGGCCTTTGACAAAGCCGGCAATGTGATTATGCGCGCCGTCTTCGCTGCCGATAAAATCGCAGTCGAGCGATAAAATCACGCTGGCCCGGTCGAAATGGAAAATCGGGCGCACCGGCTGGCCGAACGCCTGCGTCGCCGCACGCTGGTGGATGCCGGAATCAATCGCGTCGTAGATGAACCACTGCGACTTCGGGAATTTTTGCCTGATGATTTTTTGCAGCCGCGCCCGGGACGGCGAGGTGCTGCTTTCCGCCAGGAACGCCAGTCCGTCGCCCTGGTTGGCCGCGAATTTCTTTGACAAGTCATCGAGGGCTTTCAGCGCTTCGTCACGCGAAACCGTTTTCCCGCCGCTGGTGAATCGCTGTGCTCGGTCGGGATCATACAGATTCAGAATCGAAGCCTGGGCGTAGCGGTCGGTGCTGCCGTTGCCGCCAGGGTAAAGCGCGTTGCCCTCGATTTTGATGGGCCGGCCGTCGTAGGATTTAACGACGAGCGGGATCGCGCCCGTGCGGGTGGGCATGGCCGTCGCAAAATATTCCGGCGTGCCGTAGTTGTAGCCGTCCTCCGGCGCCTTGGAGAATGGCACCAGTTCCTCTTCCGGCCGCCGGCAACCGGACGCCATCAACCCCAGGCCCGCCAGGGCGAACGACGCGGACATGATTTTGACGAAATGCCGCCGTGAAACCGGGTCGTTGAACTCGCTGGCGCCCTGCGGAAACTCGCGGTGCAGCCATTCCTTGAACTCCGGCGTATCGGACAATTCATCCAGGCTGCGCCAGTAACGGCGGCCCGTCATCGCAGGCGAAGCTGGAGTTGCGAGAGTCGGGTTCATTCGAGAGCGGTGGACGCGGAAAATTTGCGATTTACGATATACGATTTACGCGCCCACAAGAAATTCTCGCGGCGGCCGTCGTGAGGCGCCAATCGTAAATCATAAATCATAAATCTTAAATTCATTAGCGGTGGCAGGCGGAACAGTTATCCAGCGATTGCACGCGCCAGTCGTGAACAAACTTGACGCCGTTGGTCGTTTGCATTTCCGCAGCGACATCCGCATTCGTGCTCCATTGCCAGCCCAGGTCCGTGACCTTGCTCTCGGGCCGGATGAACGCCGCCGGGTCGCGGTGGCAGTCCAGACAGAATGCCATGGTAAGCGGTTGGGCGTGGCGCACCTCGTCCATCTGGTCCACGCGCCCGTGGCATTCCACGCAACTGATGCCGCGGCGCACGTGAACGGAGTGGTTAAAATACGCGTAATCGGGCAGCCGGTGGATTTGCACCCAGTAAATCGGCACGCCGTTGGTGGCGCTGTCGCGCACCAGCGCCAGCCGCGCGTCGTCCTTGAGCACCTGATTGTGGCAATTCATGCAGGTGGAAGCCGAGGGAATATTGGAAAACCAGGATTTTTCAACCGTCGTGTGGCAATACCGGCAGTCAATGCCCAGTTGTCCGGCATGGACGGCATGCGAGAAAGGCACCGGCTGGATCGGCTGGTAGCCGACGCGCGAATATTTGGGAGTGAAATAATAAGTGACGCCAGCCGTGACGACACCGCCTGCCAGCACAAGGCCGGCCGCAATCAAAAAAGGCAACTGGTTTGTCCACTTGGGGAAAATCGCTGGCATCTCAAAAACGCTCTAGTCAATCACATTTTGTCTTTCGCTCCGCAAACATTGGGCGAGATGTTTAGCGTTTGATGGCATTCTCTGCAAGAAAGTTTGTGAAAAATTTCACGTTTTCCGGTAAGCCGGCTGTTTCAACAGGTTGCCGCCGCACGTTTCTGCGCGAAAAAACCGCATTTTGACCGGGCCCAAATCAGCGAATGCTCCATTGACGTTTTCTTCGCCGGGCAGCCATCATCCTTAAATGGAAAGTGATACGCCCCGCCTGGCGCGTGTTCTGGTTTTGTACTACACCAAAGACGGCCACACGAAGATGATGGCGGACCTTATCCGGGAAGGCGCTGCCAGCGTCCCGGCCACCGAAGTTCGTTTTAAGAATGTCAGCGAAGCAACGGTTGACGACCTGGTCTGGTGTGACGGGATTGCGGTCGGCACGCCAACGCACATGGGTACGATTGCCTGGGAAATGAAGCGATGGTGGGACGTCACGGCCGCGCCACTTTGGCCAAAGACCGAAGGCAAAATTGGCTGTGCGTTTACTTCTTCCGGCGGCTGTGGCGGTGGTGGCGAACTAACCTGTCTTGCGCTTCAGATCGTGCTCATGAACTACGGCATCCTGGTCTTCGGCGTCCCGGATTACGTTGCGCCGGGCCAGACTTTACATTACGGCGCGGTTTGTGCCGGCCGGCCGCGCAACGATGGCGAACGCGAAGCCTGCCGCCGTTTGGGACGCCGGCTGGCCGAATGGGTGCAAACGCTTATTTGCCACCAGCCGGAACACGATCCCCGCAAAGCCACCTACGCCCGGTTCCCGGACAAGTAAGTAACGACGCAACCGCCGTAGCGGCTTTCGGCCGAAAGCCGCGCACTCAACGTTCTGAAGTATGCGGCGCTCTGCCGGGACGCCGCTACGATTTATGGAAAGGCCTCAGTTTACTTAAGTGAAGTTTTTTGCGTCGGGGTGCGCAGCGGGTAAAGCCCCGGGCAACAGCCAAAAGTTTCGTGAAACGCCTGGCTAAAATGGCTCAGACTTGAATAGCCAACTTCCAGCGCCGCTTCCGTCACATTGAATTTGCCGGAGCGCAGCAATTCGGCCGCCCGCTCCATGCGCAACTGGCGAAGGTACTGCGGAATCGTCATGCCAGTCGCCGCCGAAAACGTCCGGCTCAGATGAAAGGGACTGCAACCGACGATGCGCCCGATTTCATCGAGATTCGGCGGGTCCGTGAGTTTTTCGCGCAGCAAGGCCACCACCTTTTCGACGCGTTCGGCGGAAAGCCGCTGTTGTCGCTGGCAGAACAATTCCTTCTCGCCCGGCGCGAGGAAGAACAATTCCGCCGCCAGTTCCAGCGCCTTCGTCTGGTACCACAACTTTTGCGCCGCCGCGAGCACGGGCGCATCGCGCAGGCTCGCCAGCAGTTGCTGCTGCCGGCTCGTCAGCCGCATGGGCGTCATCACGGCGGATTTTTCCGATTGCCCGGCGACGACCTCGCGCACCAGGGGATGCAGCGACGGGACAAAATCACCCAGGTGCTGCCGCAAAAATTCGAACGACATTTCGACGGTCAAAAACTGATGGCGTTGCTCCGCGTGTCGCGACGCGCGCAATGGCTGTTCGCCGCGCCGGTAGAACCCGACGGTCAACGGCATGAACGCGGCCTGCTCGCCGTTGAAGGCGACGCTGCCGTTGCCGGCGAGATTCAGGCAAACCTCGATGCTGCCCGGATGAAAACTTTTGCCCCAATCAAATTCCGTGTGTGTCTCGAAGTCGTGCCATTCGAAACTTACCCCGGCCCCTCGCACGCTGCCGTGCAAATGCCGCCAGCCCTCGCCGATGGCACTCCAGGCCGGCCGTTCCGTGAAGGCCGGCACGGCGATGAATTCCGCGGCATTGATGGCTTCGGCGGGCTTTTTAACAGGTCTGGACACGCCAATAATGTGCCATCTTTAACGCCACGAGCAAATACCTTGTCATGGCTAGAGCAAAAAGCGGCCGTTCCCGCTGGGAGCGCCGGCATCTTGCCGGCGGGCTGGGAATTGAAATTACGGAGCGCGGGTGTCCCACCCGCAGCAATCCCGGTGACGGAGGGAGCACACGGTTTTTTTAATCGCACGCTGCAGTTGAGACAACTCTGTTTCGATTCGGTGCCGGGTGTATTTAAGAACTGCCGGCCGGATGCCGGCGCTCCCGGTTTATCGCAACGCGCCGCCAAAAAATCGCAAGCAAACGGAAGCGGAAACATCCGACACTGATTATTGTCCCGCCATGAGATACGTGGCGAAGATGCTGGTTGCACTGCTGGCACCGTTCCTGTGCCTGCCGTCATTGTTGGCGGATGAACCGGCCGCATCCGCCGCCCTGCCGGACACACACTATGGACTTTTCAACTGGCTGGACCATCGCAGTGAGTATGGGCAGGGCGTGTTACCCGAACCATTTCTGGTGGATGACTCGGACCTGGAACCCGGCGAAGCCCGCCTGGACTGGTTGCACACCGGAACCGGCAGCCAACGGAGCGACGGGGTCAAGGCAGAGGTCGAGAAAGGATTCGGGCTGCTGACCTTGGAATTGGAAGTGCCATACGAGCGCAACGCATCGCCGGAGGCAACGTCGCAAGGTATTGGGAACATCAGTTTGGGCGCGCGCTGCCCATTTTATCAGTTTATTTCGGCCAACGGATTGGTTGACTCGACGTTTGGCGTCGCCGCCGAAACCGGCATTCCCACCGGTTCCGCTGTGAGCAAGAATGCCGAACTGGTGCCGAAACTTTTCAATGATCTGAAAGCCGGTAATTTCACGGTCCAATCCATCCTGGGTTATTCAACGCTGTTCGGCCCCGGTGATGAGGGTGGCTTGCAGACGTTCGAATACGGCTTTGTATTCGGCTATACGATTTCGCATCGTGCCCTGCCCTTGCCCGACGTGCAGGAATTCATGCCGGTATTCGAACTGGTCGGGGAAACCGAGTTGAACAAGGGCAACTCCGGCCGAAACAGCCTTTTGGGAAATTTGGGATTCCGCCTTAATCTCAAAGCCATCGGCGGGGTGCAGCCCCGGCCCGGATTCGGGTTTGTCTTTCCGCTCAACGAAGCCGCCCGCGACGATGCGCATTGGGGTGTCATCGCCAGTCTGGTCTTTCAATTTTAATATGAGGTTTCGGAAGGAACCCATGTCAAGTAGCAGCCGACGTGAGTCGGCTCCATTCTTCATCGATTTCAAAAGCAAATCAGAGCGGACTCACGTCCGCTGCTGCCTGCCCCCTGCCCGCAAGCGTGGGAGGAGGTGGCTTCCAGCCGGGAGAGCGGTTCGTACTTCATCGGTATGGGAGGGGCATTCTTTTGACATCACAGTAAGAACATGAATCGGAGAGAATTTTTGATTCTGACAGCGGCAGCGGTCGCGGGTTGCAGTACCACCGCGCCGGATCCGGTTTCGCCCGCACCCAAAAACCGACTCGTCAATGCGGGAGCGGTTTCCAAATACGCCGACGATGGCGTTTACGCCCGCTTCCGCAACCAGGGATTTTTCATCATACGCCAGGGCGAAAAGTTGTTTGCCCTTTCCGCCATTTGCACGCACAAGAAATGCAAACTGGTTACTGAACCCGACCGTTCGTTCTCCTGTCCCTGTCACGGGTCAACCTTCGATCCGGATGGTCATGTCGCCGAAGGCCCGGCGAAACGCAACTTGCCGGTGTTGGAAACGTTCGTGGATGAAAACGGTGACTTGTTGGTAAGGCTGTCCGCCGCTTGAAACAGCCATTTCAGGACATTAAACCGCGAACCACGCAAACCATGCGAAAGTTTGTCCAAAGAATTCCTTTTCGCGTCTTTTGCGTATTTCGCGGTTTTTTCCCTTGAACAAAGCCTGCGATGGCAGGTCGAATGGCAAATGAATCTGGCAACCCTCCGTTCCCGTGCCCGCCGTTGGTGGCGGCAGGACATCCGCCCTCTGCTGGTTATGGCGATCATCCTTTTCTCCATCCGCTCCTCGCTCGCCGATTGGAATGATGTGCCGTCCGGTTCCATGCAGCCGACAATCCTGGTCGGCGACCGCATCTTCGTCAACAAACTGGCGTATGACCTGAAGGTGCCGTTTACCACCTGGCACCTGGCTCAATGGTCGAACCCGCAACGCGGTGACGTTGTGGTCTTTTACTCGCCCCGCGACGGCACGCGCCTGGTCAAACGTGTGGTCGGTTTGCCAGGCGACACGGTCGAACTGCGAAACGAACAACTCATCATCAACGGCAGGCCGGTAAATTACACTCCCCTGCCCGCTGAAATACCGGCTCAATTGCCCGAAGCCGAACGTGAACACAGCTTGTTCGCTACCGAAGAATTGTCCACTCGCCCCCACGCTGTGATGGCGATACCGGAATTTCCGGCCAAACGGACTTTTGGTCCGGTACAAGTGTCTGAAGGCCATTACTTCATGATGGGCGACAATCGCGACAACAGTTTCGACTCCCGTTATTTCGGCACGGTTGAGCGGAACCGAATCGTGGGCAAAGCGACCGCCGTCGTGATGTCCCTCGACCGGAGTCATTACTGGCTCCCGCGCGAGCACCGTTTCTTCAGCCCGCTGGATGGCGAGGTTTCCAACTGAAACCGCTGATCCAAGACACAGAGATATTTTGCCGCACATAAACCCGGAGGAACGCTGTTATCGACACGCGGTTGCATTCTTTTCACCTATTCGGCATATTTCGCGGCTGCTAAAGGAAGGGATTACTCAGGATCCAGGCATTTTTGCTTGAGTTGCAAATTCCTTGTCTGACACTTTCGGTGAACCGGACCTATGAACAAATTCATCCTGCTTTTGTTGCTCAGCGCAGCCTGTCTCCCGTTCACCGTAGCTGCCGCCGAAATCGACTTTGCCCGGCATTTCCAAAATAAGGAAGGTTGCTTTATCCTTTACGACCTCAAGGCGGACAGGACGGTCTACCGGTTCAATGAAACGCGCTGTGCGCGACGTGAGCCGCCCTGTTCAACCTTCAAGGTCGCCTTATCTCTGATGGCCTTCGATCAGGGCATCCTCAAGGACGAAACGACGACCTTCCACTGGGATGGCGTGGACCGCGGAAACCCGAATTGGAATCGCGACACCTCCGCGGCGGACTGGATAAAGAATTCCGTCGTCTGGTATTCACAACGGCTCACGCCACAGCTCGGACCGAAAACCATCAAGGATTACCTGGCCCGGTTCGACTACGGCAACCAGGACATTTCCGGCGGGCTGACGACATTTTGGCTTGGCTCGAGTTTGAAAATTTCCGCGGATGAGCAGTTGCGATTTTGGGAACGTTTCTGGCGTGGAGAGCTTCCAGTGTCCCGACACGCCATGGACCTCACCAAAAAAATCACCTACCTGGAAACTTCGCCATCCGGCATGGCGCTTTCGGGCAAGACCGGCTCCCACATCAATGAAAACGGGGAGTTGGGCTGGTTCGTCGGACATCTCGAAGGAACGAAGGGGGAATATATTGTCATCGTGAATTTCACCGGTCCAAAGTCATCAGCGAAAGAATATCCCGGTTTGATCGCCAAAGGAATTTGTACAGACATTCTAAAGGACCTTGATTTGTACTGATACATCGACCGGGAGGCGGAGTGAAGGCGAGGTGTCGAGAACCCGGCCACAGAATTGAACAAGGCTGATTTGTCCTGGAGGTGCACCTGCCACAGGTCAAACCGAACCCCGGCACCAAAAACCGTCCCAGCCCTTCGTTAAATCAAATGGATTCGTCCTCGAAACGAGATACGTTTAAAATGAGCGCCATGAACAAACTGCGGATTTTTGTGGATTTTGCCGTGATACCGGAGGTTTTGGAATTGTTGCAGGCGGGAACCCGGGGACATCAACTGGTTTTTCCCAAAACGCCCGTGACTTCGGTCTTGGCCAGGGCGGAACGGGACCCGCAATTTGCCGCGGTGGACATCGCCTTTGGCCAACCCGAACCCGAGGCGATTGCCGAGGCCAGCCAGTTGAAATGGATTCACATCAGTACGTCGGGCATCACCCGTTACGACAACCCGCAGTTTCGCGCGCTGATGGCCGAGCGCAAAATCCCGGTGACCAACAGCGCGAGCGTCTATAACGAGGCGTGCGCCATCCATGTCTTGAGTTTCATGGTGGCGCAGGCCCGAAAGCTGCCTTTGGCGCTTAAGACCCGGGCCGCCAGCAGCACGAATGCCTGGAAGGAAATTCGCGGCACCTCCGGGACGCTCCGGGGTGAAACGGTCCTG
This sequence comes from Verrucomicrobiia bacterium, assembly GCA_025451535.1. Lineage (GTDB taxonomy): Bacteria > Verrucomicrobiota > Verrucomicrobiia > Limisphaerales > UBA11358 > UBA11358. Next base: position 2,520 of record JANWKE010000178.1, on the reverse strand, counting down.
ATACTGGGCTACGGCGCGATTGGCAAACGGCTGGCTGAATCGCTCCGCCCTTTCGACATGAAGTTGATGGCCTATCGCCGGAAACCGCGCGGCGATGAAAGCGTACCGATGATTACAGAGGACCGACTCGCCGACGCGCTCGCCGCGGCGGATCACATCGTCAATATCCTCCCGGACAGTGCGTCGACACGGCATTTCTTCGATGACGCTCGTTTTGCGATGATTAAGCCGGGTGCTGTATTTTACAACATTGGTCGCGGCACGACGGTCAATCAGGATGCCCTGCTGGAAATGTTGCGTTCGAGGCGAATCGGGGCTGCCTGGCTGGATGTGACCGAACCCGAACCATTGCCGGATGAGCATCCGTTGAGGAAGGAGCCAAATTGCTTCATCACCCCGCACGTGGCGGGCGGACATGCCGGCGAGACTAAAACGCTGGTCAGCCATTTTCTCAAGAACTTCGAGCGGTTCGTTCGCGGAGAACCCCTGCTGGACCGCGTGATGTAGGGGCGTTTGTGCTGGTGCAAATCCGGATGGTCACCCAAAATTGTATAGAATTTTGGTTTGGAGCACTTCTGCTTATTATTATGAGACCCGGCATTTGGAAGTACGGTTTCACATTGATTGAACTGCTCGTTACGATTGCCATTATTGCCATTTTGGCGGCGATGCTGCTGTTGGTCTTAGGTCAGGCAAAGAAAAAAGCTCAACGAACCCAGTGTTTGAGCCAACTGAGGCAACTGGGATTTGCCTGGACCATGTATAGCGGGGAGAATAACGACCGGCTTGTCCTGAACGCGGCATTCGATCCCGACACTGAGCCGGCAACCAGCCCGAATTGGGGCGCTTGGGTTACCGGAAACGTCGGTGAGAATGGCAATGGTTATCCCACCGGGCCAACAAATCAAAGTGACATTATCAAAGGCACGCTTTATCCATACGTTCGTGACATCACAGTGTACTCGTGTCCGGCTGATGTGCTGGAAGGTCCTTTGTATCCAGAACTCAAGGGTAAACATCGCGCGCGCAGTTATTCGATGAATTGTCAGATGAATGGCCTGGCCTATGTAAACGACGCATGGCGGGACTGGTCGGGAAACAGTCAGTGGGGATTTAAGATGAATACCAAACTTTCATCCATTAATAATCCCGGGCCGTCGATCCAATACGTGTTCGTTGAAGAAAGCACGGAGACAATTGATGATTGCTACCTCCAATTCGAAGGCAATATGGGCTCGCCCAGGTGGTTCAACTGGGGTGACACACGACATGGCGACGCCGGCAATAATTGGTTTGCCGACGGCCACGTTGAATCATGGAAGTGGAACGGTGACATCAAGAACAAAAACTGCCATGCGGATCAGCCAGCATCACCCAACGACCCGGATTGGACGACGTATTACAATCATTTGGGATCAAAGTAAGTCTTTCGGTATTCTCCCTGAAAGACTAATTGCGCTGATGAACTTGGCCGCCATGGCTTCCAACTTTCGAATCATCGTTACGATTCATGGTGCGGTGCCTGTTGGTTCCAACACGATGACAGGCGCCGCTGAAACTGTTTTTATTATGTGCTCGATTGCCAAATCTTCACCTTGCCGGGGCAGTCATTCCACGGTAAGCGCCAGCAAGAATGGTGCGCTTGGGGAAAGCGCCGAAACAAAGTCAACCGTCTCTATCCGGGCAGCAGGTTTGGGATTGAGGAAGGAGGTTTTGAAGACACGAATGCGGCACCCTTTACTCGTTGCAGCCGGATTCTTGCCAACCCAAGCGACTTTGGTATTGCCCGCCAGCGGCAGGTCGCTGGACCCTGTGAACCACCAGTCATAAACTTGCTGACCATAGATAATGTCAAGCCTGGCGGCAGTCCCATCTGCGTAATGCAGCACTAGCGTGGCCACCACGGTTTGATCATCCGCGCCTTGGGCCGTTCCGTGGAGAAGATGGAGGTAACGGCAAAACCGATTCACGGGAATGCCTTCGATGGATGCGGGATACGGATTACTTGTCTGGTTGACATCATTTCCGCCGACAAGTTGGATGAGTCCGGCGACATTGAATCGGACGCCGTCAAATATCTCGTAGCCTGCGGGCAGCTCGGCCAGGTTGTTGCGGGGATCACGGTCATGCGGTAAGGCCGACGCGATCTTGACTTGGTAGTAGTAATTCAAATTGACCACATGCTGCCAAGGGTGAACATGCTGCCAATAGAGCACCCCTGGAACTAAAGCCAATGCAATGCCGACGATGATCAGCAATCCTGCTATCATGCGGGTTTTCATGAAACGATTATCAGATTTGCTGAAATTTTTTCAATCGTTTTCACTTTGTTTGTTCCCGCCCCACGATGGGGTGCAAGGCGTAGTCATCGTGCCAGGACATCCCTGGTGATTGCCGGATGGACCACAATTGTCGAACGCCGGAGGAATTGTTTTGGCAGGGCTCGCTCTCCGAGCGAGCCGCGGGGCGGTGGGGGCAACGCCCCCCACCAACAGGCGCCCCCCCCCGACGGCCCCCCCC
>JANWKE010000177.1 GCA_025451535.1 Verrucomicrobiia bacterium | reverse complement strand
GCCGATGCCCGGATAGGCACCCGTGGTGTCAATGAGCGTGATGATGGGCAGGCCGAATTTGTTCGCCAGCCGCATCAACCGGAGTGCCTTGCGATAACCTTCAGGGTGGGCGCAACCGAAGTTGCGCAAAATATTTTCCTTGGTGTCACGGCCCTTCTGCGTGCCGATGACAACGATGCGGTGGTCGCCGAGTCTGGCAAAGCCCCCCACCATGGCGCGGTCCTCGGCAAACAGGCGATCGCCGTGCAATTCCTCGAAATCGGTGAACGTCTTTCCCAAATAATCCAGCGTGTAGGGACGTTTGGGGTGGCGGGCCAGTTGCACACGCTGCCACGCGTTGAGGTTCGAGAAAATCTGCCGGCGGGTTTCCTCCAGCTTCTTTTCGATAAGCTGGATTTCCTCCTCGAAACTGACGCCCAGCGAATGCTTTTCCGGGTGTTCCCGGAGGTCGTCGAGCTTGCTTTGCAGTTCGATAATCGGTTTCTCGAAATCGAGCTGATGTTTCATGTGTCAGCAGGATATCCGTTTTGGGCCGGACAATCAATGGTGAATTCCAGAAATGCGAAAGGCCGGACTTGCGTCCGGCCCCCGCGGTGACGAGGTTTATACGCCTTCACCGAGGCGCTCAGAAGGGTGACACGGCCAACTTGGGGGTCGCTGTTCGAGCCGTGTCACGAGCAAAACCTCTATGCCAACCCTAAACGAACAGCGAAATCCTCATTCGTTCATAATTGACTTAAAGTAACATAGAATGGTTCAAAAAAATTTCAAATTATTTTGTCAGCCTCAATTTGGCTGAAAATCAACGTTTTTTGGCGTAATTCAATGACCCGGGCCAGGGGCGTTTTTCCCGGAAAATCGAGAGATTCGCGCAACGCCTTCCCCTTGCCTGCACCCGAAATCAGCACCCAAACCTGTCTGGCCGCTGCAATTGCGGCATAACTCAGCGACACCCGCCGGGGTGGCGGTTTGGGGGAACTGGCGATGAACAAAAACGGCCCCGGATAATCAACCACTTCGGCCGGGGCATTGGGAAATAATGACGCCACATGACCGTCCTCACCCATGCCGAGAAATATCAGGTCCAGGACCGGCTGAGGACCAACTCCCTCTCCCCGTTCGAGCGGGGAGGGGGCCGGGGCGAGGGGGGGTGAATTTGAGGTTGACGCGGTTGACCTCCTCTCCCCGGCCCCCTCTTCCGGTGGCGGAGGAGAGGGGGAAGAAGGCGCAGTTGAAATGACACGCCGGATTTCCACCGTTGCCATTTCAACTGCTTTGTCTGGCGATAGTTCGCCGCGAATACGATGAATCTGATTTTCGGGTACGTTCAGCGGTGTGAACAAGAGTTCGCTCGCCATCTTGAAATTGCTTTCCGGATCGGATGGCGGAACGCAACGTTCGTCTGCCCAGAAAAAATGGACGTTGCCGGGAAAGGACGGCGCGCCTCCGCCACGAATTTTTCGCGTTTTGGCCAATGCGACAACGGAAACAAAAAATTTTTGCGTGATGCGCCCGCCGGACAGCGCGACGCAATGGGATTTGCCTGCGCGCCAGGCCCTTTCCATCTCATCCAGCCACGCATCGGCAACGTGCGAAGCCAGCTCGTCGGCCGAAGCAAAGGTGTTCAGTTCAAATTTTTTCATTCAATTCGGGACGGACGGCGACACGCCGTCCCTCCCAATGACAACTTCCGTTTTGACTGAATTGGCGATGTAACACTGTTCATGTGCCAGATGATGCAACCGTTCTTCGTCAGCCGGTGCGGGCAATTTCCCGCCGCCATAAACTATTTTGGGGTTGAGCGTGACCAGACTGACCCACGGCACGCCTTTTTCGTTTTTGGCCACCAGACCGACCGCCTCATCTGCATAACTGTCAATCTGGAACCCCTGTTTGGCCGCCAAATGGAGAAACGTAAGCATGTGACAGCTCGAAAGCGCCGCCACGAAGGCCTCTTCGGGATCAACGCCGGCCGGATTCGACCAGGGCGCGGGCACCACGGCGGGCGCAGCCGATGCGGGAATGGTGACACCGCCGTCAAACGTCCAGGTATGTTCCCGCGAATACCTGCCCTTCAAAAAATCCGGACTGGTCCGCTGCCACCTGATCGTTGCCTTGTGTTCAGACATAAAATTCCGGGCGAATCCTTGCCCATGGTGAGTCGCGAATCAGAATCATTTTACCGGAACCGGCTCATGCCAGACATGGCTGCTTTGGGCCAGCAAATCGTCCGAGGCCACCGGCCCCCACGTGCCGGCGGAATAAAATTCGCGGTTCGTCAGCGGTTTGCCATCCCAACCTTTGCGGATGGAATCCACGATTTGCCACGCGGTTTCCACCTCGTCACGCCGGATGAAAAGCGTCGCGTCACCGGCGATGGCTTCCAACAGCAGCCGTTCGTAGGCTTCCGGCGTGTAAGCGCCGAACTCGGCGTCGTAGCTGAAGTGCATGCGCACGGGCCGCACGCCCAGGCTCATCCCGGGCACCTTGCCGTTGAACCGCAGATAAATGCCTTCGTTCGGCTGGAGACGCAACGCAATGGCGTTGGTATCCAGGTTTTGTCCACATTGCGCGGCGAACAACACGTGCGGCGTGGGCCGGAATTGAATGCGCACTTCGCTGGCGCTCATCGGCAGGTATTTGCCGGTGCGCAGGTAAAAGGGCACGCCGGACCAGCGCCAGTTGTCAATCAGCAGCTTCAACGCCACGTAGGTTTCCACGTTGGAATCCGGCTTCACCTTCGCTTCCTGCCGGTAGCCGGGCACGGGTTTCCCGTTGATCGTGCCGGCGAAGTATTGTCCGCGCACGACCTGCCGCGCCACGTCCTCGGGCGTCAGGGCCCGGATGGATTTGAGCAGCTTCACCTTTTCGTCGCGAACGGATTCGGCTTCGAGCGAAACGGGCGGTTCCATCGCAATCAAGGACAGCACCTGGAGCATGTGGTTCTGCACCATGTCGCGCAGTGCGCCGGCTTCCTCGTAATAGCCGCCGCGGTCGCCCACGCCGATTTTTTCGCTGACGGTGATCTGGACGTGGTCCACGGAATTCCGGTTCCAGAGCTTCTCGAAAATGGAATTGGAAAAGCGGAACATCAAAATGTTCTGCACGGTTTCCTTGCCGAGGTAATGGTCAATCCGGCAGACCTGTTGCTCGTGGGCGTAACGCGTCAGTTCGCGGTTCAGCGTTTGCGCGGAAGCCAGATCGTGGCCGAAGGGTTTCTCCACCACGATGCGCTGCCGGCCGGCGCCTTCCTTGTGCAGCAGCCCGGCGCGATGGATTTGCTCGATGACCTCGCCGAACTGGCTCGGCTGGGTGGCGAGATAAAACAGCAGGTTTTCCCGGAGCGGGCCGCTGCCGAACGAGGTTAGCATTTCTTCCAGCTTTTTGTAGGCCGCCGCTTCGGTGAGGTCGCCCCGGCAGTAAAACAGGTTTTTGGCAAAAGCCTTCCACACCGCATCGTCCACCGGCTGGGTGCGTGAAAACTGGTTGAGCTCCTCGCGCAATTCGTTCCGCCAGGATTCATCCGTCTTGTCGCGCCGGGCGAAACCGATGACGCGGAACGAGGCCGGCATCTGTTTGTCTTTGCACAGATGATAAAACGCCGGGATGAGCTTGCGCGCGGTGAGGTCGCCGCTCGCGCCAAAGATGATGATGGAACAAGGTTCAAGGGTTTTGCGCTCGGCGCTGATATTGCCCGTGGCCGGTTCTTCCAGTGAAATCGAAGTATTCACGGCGACAACAATGGCGCAGGAAACGGACAAATTCAACGCTTCTTGTGGGAAGCTTCTCAAAAATTGTCCGGTATTCAAAAATTGCTCGCCCGGTCCGGCGCTTTTTTACATGATGCTGCCGGCCGCTCCAGGGTTGTTGGAGCGCGAAGATGAAAGCAAAAATTGTCATTACTCCAAAGAAAGCCGTGGTGGATCCGCAGGGCAAGACCGTCCGGAACGCGCTCGAACAGATGGGACACCAGGGCATCAAGGCCGTTCACGTCGGCAAGTATCTCGAAATTGAACTGGACAGCGCCGACAAGGAATCGGCCCGCCGACAACTCGACGAAGCGTGCCATCGTTTTTTAAGCAACCCCGTGATTGAAGATTACAAACTGGAAATAGAATAAACACAGTCCGTGGTCAGTAGTTCGTAGTCAGTAGCAACCGACGTGCGAACATCTCTACTGACTATTGACTGCTGACTACTGACTAACACCAATGAACTTTGCCGTCTTACAATTTCCCGCGTCCAACTGCGACCAGGACGCCATTCACGCCCTGCGCGACGTGCTGGGCCAATCGGCACGCTACCTCTGGCACAAGGAAACTTCGCTCGGCGACGCCGACGCCGTCATCGTGCCCGGCGGTTTCAGCTACGGCGATTATTTGCGCTGCGGCGCGATTGCGCGGTTCAGCCCGGTGATGCAGGCGGTGAAACAATTTGCTGACCGGGGCGGGTTGGTGCTCGGCATTTGCAACGGGTTTCAGGTTTTGACCGAGGCCGGCCTGTTGTCCGGCGCACTCATTCGCAATCGTGACCTGCAATTCCACTGCGAGCACATCTTTCTCAAAACCGTCACGACCGATTCGCCGTTTACGAACAAAATTCCGGCGGACAAGTTACTAAAAATTCCCATCGCCCACGGCGAAGGCTGTTATTTTGCCGACGAGGAAACGCTGGCGAAGCTCAAGGCGAACAACCAGATTCTGTGGCAATACTGTGACGCGAACGGCAACCTGACCGACACGGCGAATCCAAATGGTTCGCTCCTGAACATTGCCGGAATTTGCAACGAACGCCGCAACGTGACCGGCCTGATGCCGCATCCCGAACGCGCCTGCGAACCCTTGCTCGGCAGCGACGACGGCAAATGGATTCTGGAGAGCATCATCGCCGCGCTGGAAAACAAGACCATTGCCAAAGCTGCCTGAAGGATTTGCCCATGACCGAACCCGCGATCACCCCCGAACTGGTTGCTCAACACAACCTCACGCCGGACGAGTATCAGAAAATCCTTGATCTGTTGGGCCGTGAGCCGAGCTATACCGAACTGGGCATCTTCTCGGTGATGTGGAGCGAGCATTGCAGCTACAAAAACACGCGCCCGCTGCTCAAAACCTTTCCGACCCGGTCGAAGAAAATCCTTGTCGGCGCGGGCGAGGAAAATGCCGGCATCGTTGACATCGGTGATGGGCTGGCCATCGCCTTCAAGATTGAGTCGCACAACCATCCGAGCGCGGTCGAGCCGTTTCAGGGCGCGGCCACCGGCGTCGGCGGCATCGTGCGCGACATCTTCACCATGGGCGCCCGGCCGATTTGTTCGGTCAACTCGCTGCGCTTCGGACCAATTACGGACAATCGCCCACCTCACCCGCAGCAGTCAGTTTTGCCACATCAGCCCTCACCCGGCCTTCGGCCACCCTCTCCCGCGCCGGCGGGCGAGGGGGAAACCATCGGCCGCCATGGGCCAGCCCAACCGATTTCACCAACAACGTCCGTAACCGGTCTCCCTCTCCCCGGGGGAGAGGGCCGGGGTGAGGGCGAGTCAAACTTCGCCGTCGGCGCCGACTCTGAAATCGCAAATCGCAGATCGCAAATCGCAAATAACAAACGTTTGTTTGCGGGTGTGGTCGCCGGCATTGCGCATTATGGCAATTGCTTCGGCATCCCGACCATCGCCGGCGAGGTTTACTTCGACAAATCCTATGAAGGCAACCCGCTGGTAAATGCGTTCTGCCTCGGCGTGTTGCGGCACGAGCAAATTGCGCGCGGCGCGGCCAAGGGTATCGGCAATCCGGTTTTCTACGTCGGGCCGCCCACGGGCCGCGACGGCCTGGCGGGCGCGTCGTTCGCATCGCAGGATTTGACCGAGGAATCCGCCGAGCAACAGCGCGGCGCGGTGCAGGTCGGCGATCCGTTCATGGAAAAGCTCGTGTGTGAGGCGTGCCTCGAATTGCTGGCCACGGGCGCGGTCGCGGGCATTCAGGACATGGGCGCGGCGGGTTTGACCTGCTCCACCTGCGAAACCGCCGCCCGCGCGGGCACGGGCATCGAAATTGAATTGGACAAGGTTCCGCAACGCGCGCCGAACATGACGAGCTACGACCTCATGCTGTCCGAATCGCAGGAGCGGATGCTCATCATCGTCCACAAAGGCCGGGAAGCGGAAGTGAAGCGCATTTTTGACAAGTGGGATTTGCCGTGGTCGGAAGTCGGCTACGTCACCGACACCGGCCGCATGGTTGTGAAACATCACGGCCAGGTGGTGGCGGACATCCCGGCCCGGAAAATCGCCGACGAATCGCCGGTTTACCAGCGCGACGCAAAGGAACCGGAATATCTCAAGGAAACCCGCGCGTTCCGGTTGGATCAGATTCCCGGGACGCCGGACCCCGGACGTGATCTCCGGACCCTGCTCAGCTGGCCGACGATTGCATCAAAGAACTGGGTGTACCGGCAATACGACCACATGGTGCGCGACGGCTCGGCGGTTTGTCCCGGCAGTGACGCGGCGGTGCTGCGGATTAAATCTGACTCTTTACCCGAACTTGACAGAGCCGAGCTGCCGCCCGGCCAGGACGCGCAGCAGCGCGTCCCTACCATCTCCGAAAAGCTCATTGCGCTGACGGTGGACGGCAATGGCGCTTACGTTTATCTCGATCCTTATGAAGGCGGGAAAATTGTCGTAACCGAAGCGGCACGGAATCTGGCGTGCTCCGGCGCCACACCTCTGGGGGTAACGGACAATTTGAACTACGGCAACCCGATGAAACCGGAGTTGTTCTGGCAGCTCAAGGAATCCGTGCGCGGGCTGGCGGACGCCTGCCGGGCGTTTAACGCGCCGGTCACCGGCGGCAATTGCTCGCTCTACAATCAGAGTCCGGCCGGGCCGATTGACCCCACGCCGACGGTCGCCATGGTCGGCCTCATTGAAAAACCGGAACACATCACGACGCAATGGTTCAAGGACGAAGGTGACATCATCATTCTGCTCGGCGAACCGGTTGATGCCAGCGATCCCTTGCTGGGCCTCGGCGGTTCGGCCTATTTCCAAGCGGCACAGGGAATGAAAACCGGCACGCCGCCGCGTTGTGATCTGGAAACGGCAAAAACGCTGCACACGACGTTGCTCGGCTTGATTCAAAGCGGTCTCGTGAAAAGCGCGCACGATTGCAGCGAAGGCGGGCTTGCGGTCTGCCTCGCCGAAAGCTGCATCAGCCAGCTCGTCGCCCGCGAAACGCCACGGTTGATTGGGGCGACGGTGGATCTTTCCATTGTAGCCGCGCCTCGTCAGAGCGCGGACAATCAAGACCAGTCAGCCGCGCTCTCACGAGACGCGGCTACAATGCGGATTGACGCCTTGC
>JANWKE010000176.1 GCA_025451535.1 Verrucomicrobiia bacterium | reverse complement strand
CCCTGACCCGGTTCCTTTACGACATCGAGCAGGGGCCGATGGCGCTGAAGCTGGAATCGGTGGACGTCAACGCGCGCGACGACACGGGTCAGCAGTTCACGCTCGGCCTGCAAATTAACGGACTGGCGCTCCGGCCGGAGGCAAAATGAATTTGAAAGCATTGTCATTCAATCCTGTTGTTCCGGCCGTGGCGGGCATGGCTTTGTGGCTGGCGGCGGCGATTCCCGCGACGGGGCAGACCGCCAGCGGGACGGATTTTGCGTCGTTCCAAATCATCGGCCAGCGGAATATTTTTGATCCCAACCGCGTGCCGCACCGGCGCTCCGCCAGTTCCGCAGCCCGCGTGGTTGATTCGTTTTCCTTTGTGGGCACGATGAGCTACGCCAAGGGCACCTTCGCGTTTTTCGACGGCACCAGTCCCGATTTCCGCAAGGTGTTGGAACGTGACGGTGGCATCGCTGATTTCAAAGTCACCGCCATCAATCCAAAGTCTGTCACGCTGGTGGCCGGTACCAACGAAACAGTTTTGCCGCTGGGCACGCAAATGCGCCGTAACGACGATGGCCATTGGGTGGTCTCAACCGAATCGGCGTCTTATGCCAGCACGGGCAATGCAGTTACGCCTGGTCCCGGGCAGCGTTCTTCTGGCCGGGTGCGTTATGGCAGTTTCCCGACGGGTACCATGATCACGACTGACAATGTGTCGCCGGATGGAGCAAACCTGCCATCTCCCAATGGGGCGACTGATACGGGAACGGATATGAATGCGTCGGACGCCGCGCCTCTCCCGGGCGGGGGCAACGACGCCTTGACGCGTTTGATGCGGCAACGCGCCCAGGAAGAACAACAATTAGGATCAGGACAAGGACAATGAAAACCATTATGACATTTCTCTTGGCGGCGGTTTTGACCGCCGGAACTTACAGAATCGAGGCACAGTCCGGCAGCGCGCCGGCACCGGCCGCAACTCCGCCGGTGGTCGCCGCCACCGCCCCATCTCCCCCACCAGCGGCCGCCGTGCCAACGCCAAGTACCATTCCCGCGTCCGACGCTGCCACCATGCCGGCAGCCAGTACTGCGGCCACCAATGGTCTGCGGCTCAATTTCCGCGCCGCGCCGTTAGAGTCCGTGTTGGAGTATCTTAGCGATGCCGCCGGCTTTATCATCGTGCTCGACACGCAGGTGCATGGCCGGGTGGACGTGTGGAGCGACCGGCCGGTGACCCGGGACGAGGCGGTGGACTTGTTGAATTCCGTTCTGAATAAGAACGGCTATGCCGCCATTCGCGACGGGCGGAAGCTGACAATTATGGACAAGAATGACGCGGTGACCCGCAACATTCCGGTGAAAACCACCAATGACCCCAACGCCATCCCGGACAATGACGAGATCGCCACATATATCATCCCCATCCGGTTCGTGGAAGCCCGTCAACTGGCCTCGGATTTGTCGTCGTTCGTCTCGCCGCAGACGAGGATCGTCGCCAACGAAGCCGGCAACTCCATCGTCGTGACCGATACCCAATCCAACATCAAACATCTGGTGCAAATCATCCAGGCCGTGGACAACAGCGCGGAAGCGGAGACGGAGATCCGCGTGTTCCGCTTGCACTACGCCAATCCCAGCGACGTGGCCACCGAGTTGGGCAACATTTTCCCCAGCAGCAGTTCAGCCAATAATGCCCAGATGCCGATCCGCTTCGGCGGCGGTGGTGGCGGGCCGGGTGGATTTTTTGCGCGTCTGGCCGCCGCCAACGCCGGCAACAACAATGGCTCGAATGACCGCATGAAGAAGGCGACCCAGGTCACCGCCGTGGCCGATGAACGCATTCAGGCGGTCATCGTGACGGCGCCGAAGGACCTGATAGATCAGATTGCGGGAATGATGCACGACCTGGATGTTCCTTCGTCGCGGGACCAGAGCGTTTATGTGTATCATCTCGACCATGGCGATCCGAACCAGGTGGTGCAGGTGTTGCAGAATACCTTCGGCAACAGCAACACCCGGTCCACCACCGGCTCGCAACAAGGCGCGCTGGAAACCCGCGCGAATGCGGGTGCCACCTCGGCGGGCAACACCACGTCGTCGCTCGGCAGCACGAGCGGCTCCAGCATGGGCAGTGGCAACGGCCTGGGCTCGGGCCGGATTCCTTAAGACCCCAAACCCTTTCAATATGAAAATGATTATGAAAACAAACAAACCCTGGAGACAGCCGGGCGGCGTTCTGGTTTTTCTCTGCTGCGCCGCACTGACCATTCATGCGCAACAGCGCGGCGGCGGTGGCGGCGGCGGGTTCACCCCCTTTGGCGGCGGTTTTTTTAACGCCTTTAACAACGGGAATCGCAATGCCAGCAGCACCGGCAACCAGTACAACAACAATGGCAACGTCGGCAACGCGACCATTTACGTGGACCCGGACACCAAGAACATCATCGTCATTTCCGACCAGCCGACCAGCGAACAAATCAGCAACGTTATCGCCCAGCTTGACCGCCCGAAACCGCAGGTGCTCATCAAAGTCGTCTTCCTGGAGGTGCAACACAACAGTTCGCTGGATGTTGGCGTCGAAGGCGCGTACGGCAAGGGACTTGGCAATGGCATTACCGGCAACGCCGCGGACGTGTTTGGCTTGAGCGGATTGAACTCGATTGTGACCAACTTCAGCGCCGTCGGCCCGGCCGTGGCGACTCCGGCGCTATCACCAACTGCCTCGGGCGGCGCCAATGGCTTCTACCAGATTATGGGCAGTGATTTTCAGGCAAGCCTGCGCGCCATCGCCACCGCCGGCAAGGTGGAAGTGCTCTCACGCCCGTCGGTGCTCGCGCGCGACGGCCAGCCGGCGACCATTCTCGTCGGTCAGCAGGTGCCGTTGATTACCGGCGTCAGTTACACGGCCGTCGGGAATTCAACCATCCCGATCAACAACGTCACCTACACACCCGTTGGCATTCAAGTGAACGTTACGCCTTACATCTCCCGGGACAATTACGTGGAAATGATTGTCACGCCCCAGGATTCGCAGATTGACCCGACGCAGACCGAACCCATCGCCGCCGGCGTGAACGCGCCGGTGATTGACACCCGCACCGCCGATACCGTGGTGGTCACGCCGGACGGGGAACCGGTCGTCATCGGCGGCCTGATGGTGAATGACAAGACCTCCAGCGAAAATAAAATCCCGATCCTCGGCGATATCCCGGTCATTGGAAACCTTTTCAAACACAAGACCAGCAGTGACAACAAGAACGAACTCATGATTTTCCTGACCCCGCATATCGTGCGGTTGCCGTCGGATTTGCCGTCGCTGGCCAGCAGCGAACAGAAGCACATGCTGGTGCCCAAAACGTATTCCGAGCAGGAACTGGATCGCTTTTTGGATCGCCTGCCGGTAAAACAAAATCATTAGGCCGGGTGGATTTTCCAGTCCGGCCATAACCCGAACAGAAGACAACTCATGCAACCGCAACGTCACGGCGTTGTTATTTACAGCCTGCTCCTGGGCATCTGGGCGCTGGTGGTCGTCTGGCAGGTGGAGGAGCATGCCCGCGTCCGGAACGAGGCGCGCACCGCCCTCGTCAACCGCGCCAAGGACATTTCCACGACGCTCGGCATTGTGCTCCGCTCGCAACGGCGGTTCGGCGGGGTCGTTTCCAAGGAGCGGCTCGAAGCTTCCCTCACGGAGCTGGTGAAACAGGAATCGGTTGAATTGAAAGGCATCGCGCTTTTGAATGCGGCCGGTGAAATGGTGGCTTCCGCCGGCGAGGAAACCGATTTTCAAACGCGGGGAAGCACGGAAGACACCGAACTTTGGGGCGCGCAAACGGTGACCCTGGTGAATCCGGTGGACCTGGGCACCAACCTTACGTATGACTTTGAAGGCACGAACCCGCCGATCATCATGTCACGCGAGGATTTTACCAACCGCATCGCCACCAACCGCATCGCCATGTTCCGGCCACCCGAAAGAACCGAACCCGGAGACGGGACCAATGCCGGCGCTGCCGGCGAGCCGCCCGCACCGGGCGTGGTCATCACCAATCGCGAACCTGCCCGTGAACGGACATTCCGGTTCCGGTTTGGCCGGCCGCCCTGGATGAGCGAGCCGGATTATCAGGGACTGCTGCAGAAACAGGGTGTGCACAGTTTTGTCATCGTCATGGCCACCGAACCCATTCACGCCGTCAGCCGCCAGGATTTTTGGATTCGCGCCATCATTGTCCTGCTGGCTTCCATCTCGGCGGCCGGGACCGGGATGACCTGGCGCAACGTCTCGAGAACCTCGGACCTGCAAATCCGCCTCGTCCGCGCCAGCGAATTGAATTCGCATCTCCGGGAGATGAACCTGGCGGCCGCCGGCCTCGCGCATGAGACCCGCAATCCGCTCAACATCATCCGCGGCATGGCCCAGATGCTTTCTAAACAAACCGCTGTGGCGCCGGAGGACATCCGGGAAAAATCGCGCGCGATCGTGAACGAGACCGACAAGGTCACGGCCCAATTGAACGAATTCATCAATTACTCGCGTCCCCGCGAGGTCCGCCGCTCGAAAATCGCACTCAACTCCGCCGTCGGCGAGGTCGTGCGCACGCTGGCCCACGACATCGAGGAAAAGAAGCTCCGGGTCGACACCGGTGGCGACGCGGTCGCCATCGAGGCCGACGAACAATTGCTGCGCCAGGTTTTGTTCAACTTGTTGCTCAATGCCATCCAGGCGGTCGGCGAGAATGGACAGATTCAAATTTCATCGCAGCGCATCAACGCCACCGAAGCGGCGCTGGAAATTCGGGACAACGGGCCCGGCGTGCCGCCCGAACATCGCCAGGAAATTTTCAAACCGTACTTCACCACCAATCAAAAAGGGACCGGCTTGGGGCTGGCCGTCGTCCAACAGATTGTCCTCGCACACGGCTGGGAAGTCGAGTGTCTGGCCAACGAACCGAAAGGCGCCCTGTTCCGCATCACCCACCTGAAGGTTGCCGCCTGACTGAATTGGATGACTTGGCCGTATGGCAAGAAAGGCTGCTGACAGCGCAGGCTCTGCGTCGCGCCTGAATTCCGAAACCGGAATCGGATTTTGCTGCCGTTCAGCAAACTCATCATAACATTCGCCATCCGGTTCCCTGCCGGTTTCGGATTTGCGGACGTCGCGTTTTTTGCCTCTCCCACCGCGCGTAATCCTTGAATTGCGCCGCCGGTTTGGGACTATGTTGACGACGTGTTTGCTCAAACCTTATCCGGTTATTTCGGGAAACTGCCCCAAAATACCCGCAACATCCTGCAAACCTGCCTTTACGGCGTGGCGGCGGGCCTGGCGGTAGTGGCGTTTCAACTGCTGATCAATGT
>JANWKE010000175.1 GCA_025451535.1 Verrucomicrobiia bacterium | reverse complement strand
TTGGCTCTTGAAAATCCGGCGAACGACCACGAAGAACACCGGCACGAAAATAACGGCCAGCACGGTGGCCGTGATCATGCCGCCCGCCACACCGGTGCCGATGTCGTGCCGGCTGGCGGAGCCGGCGCCGGTGCTTAACGCCAGCGGCGATACCCCGAGGATGAACGCCAGTGACGTCATCAGAATGGGGCGCAACCGCAAATGCGCCGCCTCCAGCGTGGCCTCAATCAGGCCTTTGCCCTGCGCCTGGAGGTCCTTGGCAAATTCGATGATGAGGATGGCGTTTTTGGCGGACAGGCCGACGATGGTCAGCAGGCCGACTTTGAAGAACACGTCGTTGGGCAGTCCACGCAAGGTGGCGCCCAGCAGCGCTCCGAGGATGCCCAGCGGCACGACGAGGATCACCGCCACCGGGATGGACCAGTTTTCATAAAGGGCGGCCAGGGCCAGGAACACCACGATGAGCGACAGCAGGTAGAGCAGGGGAGCTTGTTTGGCTGACAGGCGTTCCTCAAAGGACTGGCCGGTCCATTCGTAGCCAAACCCCGTGGGTAATTTTGCGGCCAGCTTTTCCATCGCGGTCATGGCCTGGCCGGTGCTTTTGCCCGGTGGCGCCAAACCCTGGAGTTCCAGCGAGGGAAAGCCGTTGAAATGCTGCAAGGATGGCGAGCCGTAAATCCAATGCAGGCTGGCCAGGCTGGCCAGCGAAACCATCTGGCCGCTGCTGTTGCGCACGAAAACCTTGCTGACGTCCCGGGGCAACATGCGATAGGGCGAGTCGAGTTGCGCGATGACCCTTTGTACCCGGTTGCCGTTGACAAAATTATTGATGTAATCCGAACCGAAACAGGTGGTGAGCACCGTGTTCAAGTCCGCCAGGGAAACGCCCAGCGCGCTGGCTTTGGCCTGGTCAATGTCCACCTTGAGCTGCGGCGTGTCCTCCAGGCCTACAAACCGCAGTTGGGCGATGTCCTGATTGGTCGCGGCCATGGCAGACAACTGGTCACGCGCCTGCATGAGTTTGTCGTGGCCAAGGCCGCCCTGGCCCTCCAGTTCGAAGTCAAAGCCCGCGGAAATGCCCAGTTCGGGAATCGGCGGCGGGTTGATGGGATAAATGGTGGCGTCCTTGATTTGTCCCAACTCCATGAAGGCGCGGCCGATAATCGCGTCCACGCCGTGCTGCGCGCCGTGGCGTTGGCTCCAATCTTTCAAATGCACGAACGCGAGCGCGGCGTTTTGCCCCTGGCCGTTGAAACTGAAGCCGGCCACGTCCACCATGCCCGCCACCTCCGTTTGCTTCAAATAATAGCTCTCCACCTGCTTAAGCACGCTTACCGTGCGTTGCTGGGTCGCGCCGACGGGCAGCTGGATGAGGGTGATAAAGTAGCCCTGGTCTTCGTCGGGCAGAAATGACGAGGGCAGACGGTAATAAAGCCAGCCCACCGCCGCGACAATTGCCAGGTAGACCGCCAGATACCGCGGGGCTTTGCTGATCGTCCGGGCCAGAAAACCTTCGTAGTTCTTACGCGTGGCGAGGAAACCGCGGTTGAACCAGCCGAAGAATCCTGTCTTCCGCAAGTGATGCCCCTTTTCGACCGGCTTGAGCAGCGAGGCGCACAACGCGGGCGTCAGCGACATGGCCAGGAAGATGGAGAACAACATGCAGGAGATCAGCGACAGCGAGAACTGCCGGTAAATCGCGCCCACCGAGCCCCCGAAGAACGCCATGGGAATAAACACCGCCGTCAACACCAGCGAGATGCCGATGAGCGCGCCGGTGATCTGCTTCATCGCCTTGATGGTCGCCTCGCGCGGCGGCAACCCTTCCTCGCTCATGATGCGCTCCACGTTTTCCACCACCACGATGGCGTCGTCCACCAGTTCGCCCACGGCGAGCACCATGCCGAACATGGTCAGGACATTGATGGAAAAGCCGAGCGCATACATGACGCCAAATGTGCCCAGCAACGCCACCGGGATAACAATGGTGGGGATGAAGGTCGCCCGGAAATTTTGCAGGAACAGGAAGATGATCAGGAACACCATCACGATGGCTTCCACCAGCGTCGTCACCACTTCCTTGATGGAAGCGCGCACGAATTCGGAAGCGTCGTAGGGAAAATCCACCCGCACGCCGGCCGGGAAGAATTTGGAAAGTTCCGCCACCCTGGCGCGGACGGCGTTGGCGGTGGCGACGGCGTTGGCCGACGGCGCCAGCCGGATGCCGATGGCCGCGGCCGGCCGGCCATCCACCCGCGCCTGCAAGGCATATGTCTCGCCGCCCAGTTCCACCCGGGCCACGTCGCGCAAATAGACGCGCGAGCTGTCGGGATTCACCCGCACTAAAATACCTTCAAATTGCTTGACCGTGGTGAGCGTGCTCTGGCCTTGCAGGGTGAGGTTGATTTCCTGGCCCTTCACGGACGGGCGCGCCCCGAGTTGTCCCACCGGGACCTGCGCGTTCTGCGCCTGAATGGCGGCGATGACGTCGTTGGCATCGAGATTATAACTTTCGAGCCGGTTCGGGTTCAACCAGATGCGCATGGCGTATTGCGTGCCGAACAGGTCCGCCTCACCCACGCCGGTGACACGGCGGATAGGGTCGAGTACGGACGATGAAATGTAATTGCCCAGTGCAATGTCGCTCACGTCGGTGTTGGTGGACGACAGTGTAAAAAACATCAGGAAGTTGCGGGTGGACTTGAGAACCGTGATGCCCTGTTGCTGGACGGTCTGGGGCAGGCTGGGGATAGCCAGCTGCAATTTGTTCTGCACCTGCACCTGCGCAATGTCCGGATCGGTGCCGGAATCGAAATAGAGCGTCACCGCGGACTGGCCGCTCGCGCTGCTGCTGGACGACATGTAGAGCAAGTGGTCAATGCCGTTCATTTGCTGCTCGATCACGGACGTGACCGTGTCCTGCACCGTCTCCGCCGACGCACCGGCGTAGGTGGCGTTGATGGCGATGGACGGCGGCGCGACGCTGGGATATTGGGCGACCGGCAGGTGGGTGATGGCGAGAATTCCCGCCATCATGATAAGCAGGGAAAGCACCCAGGCAAAAATCGGGCGGTCAATGAAAAATTTCGGCATGGCGATGTCCCCTTAATTTCCCCTGGTCGGAATCGGCGCGGCGGAGTTGCCGTCACCGGGTGAATTAAAGGGAACGGGTTTCACCGCCATCCCCGGCTGGACTTTTTGCAAACCCTCGACGATGACGTTTTCCCCGGCTTTTAACCCGTCGGTGACAATCCATTTGTTTCCGATGGCCTGGCCGAGTTTAATCACCCTGGGTACCGCCTTGCTGTCCACACCCACCACCATCACGCTGGCGATGCCACCCGCGCCAACGGTGACGCCGCGCTGAAGAACGGTGATGGCCTGGTTGTCCACGGCCTGTTCCAATTCTCCCCGCGCAAACATTCCGGGCAGCAGCAAATGGTCGGGATTGGGAAACTCTGCCCGCAGCGTGACCATGCCGCTGGTGGGGTCCACCGTGGTGTCTGAGAACAACAATTTGCCGTGGGCCTGATAAGTCGTCCCGTCGTCCAACAGCAACGTAACTTCGGCTTCGCCGGGCGCGACGCTTTTGAGCGCGCCGTTTTCCAATTCGCGCCGCAGCCGCAGCAGCTCGGTGCTCGATTCGGTGAAATCGCAATAAATCGGATCCAGTTGCGTGACCAGGGCCATTTCCGTCGCCGCCGCCTGGCTGACCAAGGCACCCTCGGTGACCAGGGCCGCGCCGATTTTGCCTGAAATCGGCGCGGTGACGGTGCAATAACCGAAATTGACCGCAGCGATTTCCTGTGCGGCTTTGGCCTGGGCTGCCGCCGACACCGCATTGTCGTAATCCTGTTTGCTGACCGCGTTGATGCCCACCAACGGTTGGTAACGTTGCACCAGCAGCTGTGCCTGCATCAGGCTGGCATTTGCGCTGTCAAGCGTGGCTTTATACGGCGCGGGGTCTATCTGGTAAAGGACTTCACCATTTGTGACGTCCGCACCTTCGCAGAAATTCCGGTGGAGCACGATGCCATCCACCCGCGCACGCACCTGGGCCACGCGCACGGGATCGATACGACCCGGCAGTTCGGTTGTCAACGCCACGGATTCCGGCGTGACGGTAACCACGCCGACTTCCGGTGGCGGCAGGTTGAAAGCGCCGGCGCCCGGGTTGTGACCGCAACCGGCCAAAGCCAGCATGGCCAGTGAAACCACGGCTCCCCCAATTAATCGTGCGCGCTGGTTATCGGTTAAATTCCGCCGTTGTGCCAAATTCATTTTTCAAGTTCTCCCGTCGTTTCCGCTGGTTTGGGTGTGAAACCGATTTATCGCAATGTCCCTGTTGTCGGAAGGCGATCAAATTTCCACGTGACACCCGCGCGATTCAAACGTTTGTTTGAGACATACGTATGATTGATTTCCGTGTCAATTCCTTTTCCGTTAAATCCCGAAAAAACCGTTTCGAACTTTTCCAAAAATTTTGTCGCCGCCGCCGTCAGTCGGCGCAAATCGAAAAGGGAGAATAATGTGGCGCGAACCGATCCCGCCATGCGGGACGGCTACGAGATTAATTTAATTGCTCCGGCACGTCACCGGTTGGCGGTTGGCGGGAGGAAACCGGCCGCGAATGGTTTCGCGGCTGAAGGAACGCTTTTGCGCGCGCGGAATGAGCTTGCCTTCGAAGCGGGCTCATGAAATAAGGCAGCCGGTCTGTTTCGCTTCTGACGGGCGGCAGTGAACGATGGGGAGAGATGGCCGAGTGGTTTAAGGCACACGCCTGGAAAGCGTGCATACTCCAAAAGGGTATCGAGGGTTCGAATCCCTCTCTCTCCGCCAGTTGACGGTTTGTAACCTGAGATGACGGGGCCGGGTTTGCCGGCAGGCCGTCACGGGAGCAGGGAGAAAAACAACCTTATTTAGCAACGGTCCGATGATAAACGTACCACTCGTAGCCGTTGAGACTGAAGTCAGGGAGATGGGTGGCAACGGGGATGGGGCTGCCGCTGATTTTCACCGACTCAAAATCTTCCGCATTCGGCAGTTGAACCGACCCGGTCACCTTGCAGCCGGACAGATTGATTAAGACCAGAAACTCATCCTTCGCATCCCGCCGGAGGATGCTGACAACTTGTGCCGGGGCCGCGTTATCCAGCCAGACAACCTCCCCGTCGTAGAATGCGGCGTATTGCTTGCGAAGTTTGATCAGGTTCCGGTAGATGTCGCGCAGCGGAGGGCGTCCGCCCGGATGCCAGAACACCGGCATTTTTTCAAACAAAGCCGGGTCGGAAGACTCGGTGGCGTCACCGACTTCCATGCCGTTGTAAAACAGCGGCACACCGTCCAGCGTCAGCATCAACACCTGGGCCGCGAGCGCGCCTTCCACGCCGTAACGCACCACCGCCCGGACCTCCTCGTGGCTGTCGGTAAATCGCAAGTGCAACGCGTCTTTGGGGAACCGCTGATACTCGTAGGTCCACTCTTCTTTGATGTAATTGGCAGGCATGCCACTGCAAATAACATTGTTCAACATGCTGACCGTGCCCCAGGAGGAATCCAGGTCGAACGCTTTGGAAAGCAATGCCGGGTTGTTGCCGGCGTCAGCCAGAATAATAACTTGCGGATTGACCTTCTCCAGTTCGGTCCGGGCCGCTTCCCAGAAGTCGAGGGGCACATTCGGGGCCACATCACAACGAAACCCGTCCACGCCGAAGTCCCCCAGCCAGTATTTCATCATTTCGATCATGTAGCGGCGGACATCCGGATTCGCATAATTCAACCCGGCCACATCCGTCCAGGCAGGGTCGGGTGGGATGATGGCGCCATTCGTACCGTGCAGATAAAACTCCGGATGTTGCATGAGTACGCTATCCCAGGAGGTTTGACCCGCCACCATGTCCATGACCACTTTCAGGTTGCGCTTGTGGGCTTCCGCGATCAGTTGCCGGAAGTCATTGGTGGTGCCGTAATCGGGGTTGATGGCATAAAAGTCGCGCACGGCAAACGGGCTTCCGATGGTGCCTTTCTTCATCTTTTCACCGGTCGGGTGGACCGGCATGAGCCAGAGAATGTCCACCCCCAGGTCCTTCAGTTCGTCCAATCGGGCGGTAATGGCGTTGAGGTTTCCTTCCGGGGAAAAGTTGCGCGGAAAGATTTCATACACAACCGCACTCCGAAGCCAGTCGGGCGATTTGCGGGTGCTCAAATTGGACGGGTCCGCCTTTGAAACGTCACAAGCGTTAATGGCCAGCCAGCCAACGAGAGCCGTGGCAACCAGGCTTTGCAGTTTTTGTTGAATTCGGTTCATGGCATTTGAGATTTTGGGTTGATGCTTTGATGACGCATGTTGCCGGTTTGCGTTTCTCAGTATATGCAACCGATCGTGCACAATACAATGGACAATTGCACGTGACGCCCAGCATGAATATGCGGGTAAAACCATGAACTTTTCTCCCCTTCTTCCGGTATGAATCATTTGGAGAAATGATTTTATGCGGCCCCCGTTTTCTTCCCAACGCCTGAGATTCAATCTGCGATTTGCTCCATGTTCCAGCGTGCGCTGTGTCGGGGAAACGGTGCCCGGCCCTCAACCGCGGACTTCGGCCCGGCAACCGGAAACGACAGCGACCGTAATTCCGGGAAGCGCGCCACGTCCCGGGCCAGAATCACGGCCAGGTCGTCGTAATAAATCACCGTCCAGCCGGGACGATGCGCCAAGGCCGCCGTGCCCGCCAAATTTGCCGGCAACAAAGCCAGATCGGCTTGGTCCACATCGAGGATTTTCTCATCGAACGGTTCGTCATTGTAAAATTTCCAGTGAGCGGCGATTAATTCGCGCGAGTAACAGGTGTCAAGCCGGCCGTCAATGGACGGCGGGCAACCCGGAACGCGGAAGATCTGCATCTCGCCCCAATCGAAGAAGGCAAGGGTTCGCCCGTGCAATTGATGTTCCCGCAGAAATTCAATGGCACCGGTGGGATAATGGGCGCGCGGAACCTCCATGGTCAACGGGTGTGCCTTGTGCAACGTGAAGGTGGCAACACCGATTCCGGCTGAAATCACGGCAAACAGAACAATGGCGAGTTTTTGGAAAGCCTCCCGGCGGCCGAGCTCTTCCAGACGCTCAAAGTGTCGCCGGAATCCAGCCAGGGCGCTGGCCAGGTGCGGCGGCACCACTGCCAGCGCGACCAGGCAAAAGAGTGGCGTGTTTCGTGTGGCCCGGAGACCCAGCACCGCAAAGGCGACGCACACGGCGAGTTCCCAGCAGGCGCGTTTCCGTTTGGTGAATGTCCAGCTGAAGACGGCCAGGGCCAGTACGATGAAAAAGGCAGCGTGGTCCCAATTCAGGGGTGTGGGATTCCATTCGGCGATTTGCGGTCGCAGCCAGAGAACGCTGCCGATGAGCCAGCGGGGCAATTCCCATCCCCACGGATTGCCAAGCAGGGCAGCGCCGGCGGCGATAACGGCCAGCCATAAACTCACGATGGTCTTGAGCGGCCCTTGGACGGCAGGTTCGCTGGGGGCGATCCGGCCCGGTAACTTCCAGGCTTTGTTCCAAAACAGTTGAAGGGTGGTGGCTCCCGCCGCCAGACCCAGCAACCCGAATCCCGCCAGGACGCCGCCGTGGGTATTGATCCAGAGCAGGAACAGGACCGGCAGCGCCAGTGCCCAAAACCGTTTGCCGGAATGGATCTGTTGCAACAGCAGCAATTCCAGGGAGATAAAAAGCGCCGTGAAAATTTGCGGGCGGGCGGCGAAACCGTAGGAGATTTCCACCACGGCCAGCGCGGCGAATCCCCACGCTATAAACCGCGCCGGCCACGAGAGGCTTTGAGCGCCCAGACGCAGGCCCACGGCGAAGGCCGCCAGCCCGACGGCCATTTTGAGGAGTAAGATTCCCGGGCCGCCCCAGGCTGTGTAAAACAGCGCCAGGATGATTTCCGCCACCCACTCGTGATTAATCCAGGGCTGGCCGAGGGCGGTCCAGGAGTAAATGTCGACCTTCGGAAGGGAATGACTATGCAGCATGTGCTGGCCAAAAACGACGTGTCCCCACAGATCCGGGTCCACCGTGTTTTCTGAAAACTGAAAGACGGCCAGCAACAGGACCGCCGCGCAAAACCAGAGTTTCAAATCTTTCATCGGAGTGGTTCGAGCTGCGCCAAGGAATAACAGTTTGGGTTTAAAATCGCAGCACTGATTTTTTGGCATTGATACATTTTGCGAGGGTAGGGAGCCGCACTGCGGCGTCACCGTCCGCGTTCAGCGGACGGAACCTGAACCACCATGGATCCTCCGGTGTTTCGTTGCGCCGCTGAACGCGGCGTGGTCATCGCAGCGCGATGACCCTACCCTGAATTTTTGCAGGATTGACACAAGGGAGGCACTTTCCTAGCTTCAACCGGCAAAGACACTCCGCTTTGCCCCGAATTTAAATTCGGGGATTTTTATTGCGATGGGCGGTGTGGCTTTGTGCGACGACTATGGCAAATACAATTCTGGTAGGCGCCCAATGGGGCGATGAAGGCAAAGGCAAAATCATTGACGTACTGACCGAGAAAGCGGACATCGTTGTTCGCTATGCCGGCGGCAACAACGCCGGCCACACCGTGTTCATCGGGAAACAGAAATACATCCTGCACCTGGTGCCTTCCGGGATACTGCGCAAACGCAAGCTGTGCGTCATCGGGAACGGCGTGGTCGTGGACCCGGTCAGTCTCGTTGAAGAAATTCAGGGGCTGCGAAAACTTGGGGTCAAAGTTGGCGACAATCTGGTGGTGAGCGAAACGGCGCATCTGGTTTTGCCGTATCATCGCGAGCTGGACGCCCAGCGCGAGGTGCTCAAGGGCAAGAACAAGATTGGCACCACCAAACGCGGCATCGGCCCGGCCTACGGCGACAAAGCGGCGCGTGTCGGTTTGCGCGTGATTGACCTGGTCCGGTTCGAGCGGCTCGAGGAAAAGCTTCGCGTGCGCATCAGCGAGAATAATGAGGTGCTGCGCGCGCTGGGCGCCAAACCGCTCTCGTTCAAAACCGTGCTCGCGGAGTATCGCGCCGCGGGAAACTATCTGCAATCGTTCGTGGCCAACACGGTCGTGCTGCTGCACGAGGCGATGCGGCGCGGTGACGATATTTTGTTTGAAGGCGCGCAGGGGACCTTTCTCGACCTTGACCACGGCACGTATCCCTTCGTCACGTCCTCCAAC
>JANWKE010000174.1 GCA_025451535.1 Verrucomicrobiia bacterium | reverse complement strand
GGAGGCACAAGCCGCCCGCCAGGATAAGGAACAGGGTGCGCGCTGAGGCGAGCAGAGCCTGTAATCCGGTTTCTTCGCGACGTCCAAGCATCGTGCCGGCTTGCAACGCCAATGCGCCGGTGATGCCCAAATCGCCAAGGCCGCCCAATCGCGTGAGCCCTTGAAACGACTGGAACAGTCCCACGAGGGGGTCGCCCATGGCCAGCAGCAGCAGCTTCATCCATAAGAGGGAAAAAAGGGAGCCGACTCCCATGGCGACCATCCGCCACACGAAAGC
Source organism: Verrucomicrobiia bacterium (assembly GCA_025451535.1). Lineage (GTDB taxonomy): Bacteria > Verrucomicrobiota > Verrucomicrobiia > Limisphaerales > UBA11358 > UBA11358. Next base: position 6,168 of record JANWKE010000174.1, on the reverse strand, counting down.
CATGCGCGCGGAAGTGCGGATACGCTGGAGCCAGGAGGTGATTGCCGGCAGAAAACTCATTCGCGGCGGAATGGAAACAGAGCCGGACGATAACTCAAGCATTTCGTTTTGACAGTCACACGCACAGATTGCTCAACCAAGAGCCCCGTGCCAATCACCAATAATCAAAGGCTTTTTACATTCATTCGAGCCGAGATGTGCGTCCAAACGAACATTCCGTTTGCCAGACGTCAAGCTATGCTGTTTTTGCCATGAGCAGGCTTCCTACCGGCGGCAAGAACCTGGCGATGACTTTGATTGAGGTGTTGATTGTGATTTTGGTGATGACCATAGCGGGCATCATGACCATTCGCCTCTCCGCCCCGTGATTCTTCAAAATGCAACAGCGGTGGGTCGCTGAAAGCTTGACCTGCGCTTTTCGACCGATAGCTTCTGAGTCGCGCAGCCGGCGAGACGAAGTGTTCTTCCCGCGTAGCACCACAGCATGTCGAGCATTTTGAAGTTCATTGACTTGCCGCAAGGCCCGCTCGTTCTGGTCGGGGTTTGCCTCGCGACCATCATCGGCCTTTATTTCTACAACAATCCGCTCGGCCACAGTGGGAAGTTCCTGGTGCGGCGTTTCGTGAATTGGTTTCCGCTCGGGATGACTTACGCGTTTCTCTGCATGGGTCGCTACAATCTGATTGTTTCCAAAGGGGCGCTGGGCACGCTGATGACCAAGGGGGATCTCGGAATCATTTTCGGAATCGGCACGTGGGTCTATGCGCTTTCTTTTCTCATCAACGGCCCGCTCATCGACAAAAAGCTGGGCGGCAAACGCGGAATTATTATCGCGGCGGTGGGTGCGTCGGTCGTCAATATCGCGTTGGGCGTGCTGACTTATTTGATTGTGGTCAAACACCTGAAGGTCAATCTCGCCGTGTCTTTCTCCCTGCTCTATGCGGCTAACATGTATTTTCAAAGTTACGGCGCAATGTCCATCATCAAGGTGAAGGCGTATTGGTTTCACGTGCGTGAACGCGGTATTTTCGGTGCGATTTTCGGCACGCTCATTTCGTTTGGTGTTTATTTCGCGTTCGACTGGGGGGCGAGCATTGTGGCGATGACCAAGGCGCAGCCCACCGGCGCATCGGGCTGGCTGCAGGATTTATTGCGAAAATTATTTGTGCCTGCCGGTTCGACGGTCGACGCCACCTGGGCGGTGTTTTTCATTCCGGCGGCCATTCTCATCTTTTGGGTGCTGCTCGATATCTGGCTCATCAAGGACACGCCGGAGGAAGCGGGGTTTCCGCATCTCGATACCTGCGATGCTTCGTCGGGCGAAATGCACGTTGAATTTTCGGTGCTGGATCTGTTGAAGAAAGTGTTTGCCAGCCGCGTGATGTTGCTGATCGCTGTCGTGGAACTCACGTCGGGCGTGTTTCGTTACAGCATGACCGAATGGTATCAATCGTTTGCGAGCGAAAAAGCGCCGGTGGCGGCGGGATTTTTCATTCACCATTGGGGTTTGTTACTCTGCCTTTTCGGAATCGTGGGCGGCTTCGCGGGTGGAACGATTTCGGACAAATTTTTTCAATCTCGCCGGGGACCGCCCGCCGCGCTGCTTTGCGGGATGGTGTTAATTCTTGCCGTCGTGATGGCATCGGTCTTGTTCTCGGCTCCGGTCATGGTTGGTTGGGCCGCGGTGCTGATTGTGATGGCGTCGATTGGCATCACTTCCCTCATGTCCGGCACGGCGGCGACGGATTTTGGCGGACGGAAAGCTACGGCGACGTGTTCCGGCATCGTGGACGCCTTTGCTTACGTGGGCTGCGGCCTGCAATCGCTTTGCCTCGGACCCATCACGACTCACAATTGGCAATGGTGGCCGATTTTTCTGGTGCCGTTTGCAATCGTCGGACTGGTGGTCTCCATCAAAATCTGGAAAGAACTGCCCGCCGCGACGCGCAGGTACATCAGCGAAAAGGAACGGCTGGCGGAAACAGAACTGGCGAAGTGGTGAGCGGGGGCTTCGTTTCCAAGGCGTGGCGAACTATCGCCGACCGTAACGAAATTCACAACCGGACGGGTCACTGTCAATAACTTCCACTTCGCGGAATGGCGGTTCATGACATAATCCGCCGATGACAGAAGACAAACCGGCGAGTTCCGCGCGCATCACCTACCCTCCGGGGTTTCGCGCGCGACGCGGGTTGAATTGGGGTTTTCTGGGCCTGCTTTACACGTCGTTTTATCTCTGCCGCTACAATCTTTCCATTGCCAACAAAACCATCAGCGAGGCCTATGGATTTTCGCGGGCGGACATGGGCCTCATCATCACGACGGCCCTGCTCACGTATGCGTTCGGCCAAATTCTTAATGGTCTCCTGACCGATAAACTGGGCGGCAAGCGCGCGATGTTCATCGGCGCGAGCGGCACGGTGGTGATGAACCTTGTTTTTGGCGCGATCTCTCTCCTTCCGACGCAAATCCGCGAAAGCCAAAATGCCAGCGGCCCGGTAAAGCAGGTTCTCGTTCATCTGCATCTCTTTCATGGCGAAGTGATTTTCAGTTTGATCAGCTTGTTCGTCGTGGTGCGCGGCATCGACGGTTACTTCCAGGCTTTTGGCGCGCCGGGCATGATCAAAATCAACACGGCCTGGTTCGCGCACCGCGAGCGCGGGCGTTTTGCCGGCATCTACGGTTTCATGATCAACCTCGGACGCTTCGGTATTTTCAAGCTCGGACCGGCGTTGCTGGCAGGATTTGTGTTTCTCGGCCTGTGGCGCGTGCCGCCTTTGCATTGGCGCTGGCTATTCTGGGTGCCGGCGTTCGTTTGCGGCGTGGTGGCGCTCGGCATGATGATTTTTGTAAAACAAACTCCCGAAGAAGTGGGGTTCCCCGTAGTCGGCGAGCCGGACAATCGTGACGAAAAGATCAGCCTCATGAAGGTTTTAATCGCCATTGTGTCCAACCCCGTTGTGTGGATCACCGCGCTGGCGTATGCCTGCACGGGCGCGGTTCGACAGAGCGTCGACCAATGGTTTCCGCGCTACATGCAGGAGGTCCATCACCTGAATCTGGATTCCGGGCAATTCCAGTTTCTTGGTTTCATGATTCCCTTTGTCGCCTCAGCAGGCTCGCTCATTTCCGGCTACTTGTCGGACACCGTTTTTCAGGGGCGGCGCGCGCCGGTCGCGGCCGGGATTTATTTTTTGGAAACCGCCGTCATCCTGGCCGCAGCACAATTTCATTCCGCCAATGCTGCGATTTTCTTTTTCATACTCATTTCTTTCACAGCGAATTCCACGCACTCGCTGCTGGGCACGGCGTCGGCCATGGACATCGGCGGGCGCAAAATGGTTGGTTTTGCTTCTGGCATTATTGATTCCTTCCAATATTTTGGCGGCAGTCTCGCCGGATACTTTTTGGGCAGGCTCCTGGATAAAAGTTGGGGCTATTACTTTTATTTCATGGCGCCGTTCGGGCTGGTGGGTGGGCTCCTGATGTTAGCGATTCTTGGAAAAGTGACCGCCAAAACAGAGCCGACCACGGCGCTCTCTTCACCGCCGACAAAGTAGCCCCGGCACCGATGGCCAGTGCCGCGATCTTGTTCACCAGCGCGCCAAATCGACGAGCAATAATTGCTCGGGCCAATATCCCGGTGGCATTTTCGTCAACGGGAACGATGCCGGCACTTGCTTGTTGCCGATCGTGCCCATGATAAATCCGCCCCAGCTCACTTGCCCCGCGCGAACCCAATCGGTCTGATAGCGGGCGTCCAGGGAGCGCGGCGTGAGATACAAGGCATGAATCGGTTTCAACGCGTCGTTTATCGCAAAAAAGCTCTCCTGCCAATCGGTCGGATTGTCCGGGCTCGCGGTCGCATTCAGCGTGAGCCAAACCGCCTCGCGATCGCCGTACCACGCGACCGCCCAGGGAATATCCGTCATCATCAACTCATTTTCGTGGAGCACATGCGCGCTGGCCTGGATTTTATCGGGCCAATACGGCGGATAAGCAATTGGTCCTTTGCCCGGCAACAATAACGAAAGCCACATCGGCAGGCGGACCAGGAAAACAAACAATCCGACGGCCACGTAACGCAGCTGACGAATTGGAAATTGTATGCCCTCCAAGAGAGAATAGAACAGTCCCACTCCAAAGACGGTCACTAACGGAGACGCCAATATCAGCAGGTTTTCCGAATTAATTTCCGGAGTCTCCGCCGAAAGGTCGGTCTTTCCCAGCGCTTGGGTAATAATCAGGATCACAATGGAACCGACGGAAAAATATCGCAGGCGGCGCAAGGCCTGGTTACGAAAACCCACCAACAGGCCCACCAGGAAAAAAGGCGTTATCCAGCCGCCCGCCATATTAATGAAATCGCCTTGCAGAATGGGCGACAGATTGAGCATGAGTTTCTGCAAATAAAACTTGAGCCCGAAATGGGGGAAGTCGGGTTGCAAGGACCGTTGCAGCCGGAACGGCGGCTTGAACCAATCAATCTCTGTAATATTGTAACCAGCCGTTCCGAAAGCCGTCCCGCTCACCGCATAGTTGCGGGCGATCCACGGTGAGATGACAGCTGCAAACGCCAGCAAGGCGATGATGCAATAAATAAAGCGGCGCGGCCCGCCAAAGATCCCAAAGAAAAGCAATACCGGGATGATGAGGCAAAGAAACGAATAGCGCGTGAGCCCGCCAACGCCGACCAGGCCGCCGGCCACGATGCTAAATATGGCCAATCCTTTCGGTCCCCATTTCGGCTCTCGCGTTTCGGATTCCCAAAGCGTGAGGCACCAAACCAAGCCCATAAAAATCAAAAGCAACAGCATCGTGGACAGCCCCGAGGCGCTGAATCGCCAAAGCATTTCCGACAGCAGCAGCACAATCGCGGACGTGGACGCCACCGCAAAATCATACAGCCGCCGAGCCCAGAAAAACGCGAGGGTGACAATGACGAAAAAAAGGAACTGGTTGAAAAAGGTGATCAGAAAATCCGGTTGGTACCGAATTCCTCTTCGGCCGCCGGGCGATCGGCTGTCCGGAGTGCTCCACAGCGCGCCCTTCAAGCTCGTTTCAAAATGAAACGGCAACACTTTCATCAACCCCGCCAGCACGACGGGATAAACGGGAGGATTTGAGATGTCCGGATGATTGCCGTTCAAGCGCGCCGGGTCTTTATCGCCGGCGGCCTGATTCTTCTGCTTGATAAGATAAATGCTCAGCGGCCGGATGCATTCCGTGGTGTAACCGCGCCCGAGCGAGATGTTGCGAGCCAATTGCGCAGAGTCCATCGCGGTCGGAGCGTTCATGTTCCGGGCGGAATGAATATCGTAACGAATCAAAAGCCCCGCACATCCCAACACCAAGACGAATACCTGCAAATAGCGAATTCCCCGGCCACTTTCCAGTTTATGAATCAACTCCTGCAATGATGTCAACATCTGCATATCAAAATTCCTCGAGCCCGTAGGTGTGCAACTTCCGGTGCAACGTGCGCCGGCTCATGCCGATTTTTTTCGCCGCCAGCGTGCGATTGCCGCGCGTCTCTTTGAGCGCGCGGATAATCAACTGCTTCTCTGCTTCGGTCACGGTCAAATCATTTCGCGCGAGCGCGCGTTGCGGGTCGGCGGCCGCCGCGCCTCCGCGCACTGAAGCCGGCAAATCCCGCGCCGCGATTTTTTCGCCGCGGCACAGCACGACCGCGTGCTCGATGGCCGTCCGCAGCTCGCGGACATTGCCGGGCCAATGATAACTCATGAGGGTTTCGAGCGCGTCGGCGGTGAATTCGTTCACCGGTTTGTTATTTTCTTTGGAGAATTCCCGCAGAAAACTTTGCGCCAACAACGGCACGTCACCCATGCGCGCCCGGAGCGGTGGCAGCGTAATTTCCACCACCCGGAGGCGGAAAAATAAATCTTCGCGGAAAGTGCCGGCTTTCACAAGCTCTTCCAGATTTTTATTCGTGGCCGCCACGAGACGCACGTCGGCGATCAACGTTTTATTGGAGCCCACGCGTTCGAAAGTTCGTTCGCCGAGAAAGCGCAGCAGCTTCACCTGGAGAGTCGCGTCGATTTCGCCAATCTCATCGAGGAAGAGCGTTCCGCCCTGAGCCTGCTCGATCCTGCCGACGCGGCGCTCGTGCGCGCCGGTGAACGCGCCTTTCTCGTGCCCGAAGAGTTC
>JANWKE010000173.1 GCA_025451535.1 Verrucomicrobiia bacterium | reverse complement strand
GCGCGCACCCTCGCGGGGGCTGCCGGTTTCCCGACGCCATTCTCCACGGCAAGCGGAGTTTTCGGCCTCGTAGCAGGGCCGTCCAGCGCCTTACGGTCGCCGGATTTCGAGTGAGGCTTTTCAGCTCACTTCGGCGGGTGGTTGCGCCACCTGCCTGTGAACCAGGTCAAGACACGCCTGTGATCGGCTTTTCGCGTCTTGACCGCTTAGTGCCGGGTCAGCCACCGCTTTTGGCGGCGCGTTCGCCCGGTACCACGGGTCTCGCCTCTTCACTCTCAGGTTGCTTTTGGCTCACAGCCCAGCGACATCGTTTTTAACATCGCCAGCTTGGAAAGGTTTTCACGCGACCTGCCTCGTCTGCGTGGCCTTCCCGGCACCTGCGCTCCCTTTGTCCGCCTTTCGGCGGGTTTCATTGGGCGGTTTCATCTTTCGATTCAATCCGCCAGAGTCGCTGGCACCGTGCCGGTGCACAGTAACAACCGTTTACCCTCTGGGTAACTGCGATTCGCTCAGGCTCGAAACCAGCCTGAACTACTTGACCCGGCTCGGAACGGTTTCTCAATCGTTCCTGGCCGCCAAGTCCCTCATTCGCTTTTGGCATTTGCGAACATGCCAGAGGAACTGGTGAATCCTGCCTCCCCGCCGGACCTTTCGACCCGACTTCAGAGGGACCGGGTCAACCAGCCTGACCCGACCTTTCCCCAGTCGCCTGGGATTATCCTGGAAACAAACATGGCAATCTTTCAACCACCATTGCCTGCTTCGTTCTTTCAATGAACTGCGAACATCATAACTCAGTTCTGCAAACCGACAATGAATTGATATCCACAATTTGTTCACTGAAAAGTGCAGGTGAACAGAGGGTGAACAAACCTGAATCAGCCGGTAAATCAAGTATTTCGCGGTTCCGGTTCCGCGATTTATCCACAGCTTTTACGGGCAAAAACAGTCGCGGTGAACAAGTTTGTTTTGTCGAAACATCGAAATTCCAACCCTGGCGGAGCTCTCTGCCGGCCAAAAAAAAGAGAGCCGCCAAAAGGCGGCCCCGCCTGACGAAGGAGTGCGATTAACCCGGACGCTAAGCCGCAGCTTTTGCGGGTGGGGCCTTTTTGGCCTTGGCCGTCTGCTTTTTCCGTTTGAGATAACGCGCCCGGCGTTTCCGGTTTTCAACTTTGTTGGATTGTTTGCTCATACAAGTGTCTTTACATCGGCCACGTATTCCGATTTTGTGTTGGCACTATGGAAGCTCGGTCGCGACAATTCAACATCTATTTGACGCTGGCGACAGCCGTGGTGCTGCTCTCCGGCTGCCTCACCAACAAACCTCACGGTCCCACTGCCGCCTTGCGGGTCCACATCGAAGCCAGCCCCGACCCTGCGGGCATGACCCAGACCATCTCCGTGCCGCGCGGTGATCCGGTCCTGGTCACCATCATGCAACAGCCCGTTCTGACCGAAGCAAACCTCGTGTCGGCAAAGATTATCGATGCGCCGGGCGGGTTTGCCCTCGGAGTTCGTTTTGACGAAACCGGCAGCTGGATTTTGGAACAATACACCGCCGCCAACACCGGCCGACACCTCGTCATTTTTGGCCAATGGGGCGATAAAGCGGCTGACGGCCGATGGCTGGCGGCGCCGCTCATCAGCCATCGCATTGGCAATGGAATGATCGCCTTTACCCCGGACATGTCGCGCCCGGAAGCCGATCAATTTATGCTGGGACTGAGCAATACCGCCCGATTTTATAATAAACAATTCAAATGACTTTTCCTTTCGTGTGTCGCACCGGGTTACTGACTGTCGGTCTCCTGTCGGCAATTCTAAAAGTATCCTGTGCCCAGGAACCGTTTCGATTTCCCACGGCCAATCATTTTCTGTATGAGCCGGGCGCTGAACTGAAGTTTTTCGCGCCTACGGCGCCTGACAAGCCCTGGACGAGCGGAAGTTTCGGCTGTGTGCGTAACAACGGCACACGTTTGCACGAAGGCCTGGATATTCGCCATCTGCAAACCGACCGGCACGGCGAGCCGACCGACCCGGTCATGGCCACCGCCGACGGCACCGTGGTATATTTCAGCACCAAACCGGCGCTCTCAAATTACGGCCGATACCTCGTCGTTCGCCACGTCGTCGAAAATATCGAAATCTATTCGCTCTACGCGCATCTGAGCGCAGTCCGGCCCGGCCTGAAGATCGGCGACGCCGTCAAAGCCGGCGACGTCATCGCCACGATGGGACGGACTTCAAATGCAGAAACGATTTTGAAAGAGCGCGCCCATGTCCATTTTGAATTGAACCTTTTGGTCAACGACCGGTTTGCCTTCTGGTTTCGGAAAGCCTCGCCCGGCGAGCGTAATGACCACGGCGAGTGGAATGGACAGAATCTGAACGGCCTGGACGTGCGCCAGATTCTCCTGCAAGAGCACAATACCAGTGGAACCTTCAGCCTGTCGAAATTCCTCCACGGCCAGACGGAGCTCTGCCGCGTGCTCGTGCGCGCGACCAATTTTCCCTATTTGCGTCGTTACCCGATGCTCATCCTGAAAAATCCTGTTGCCGAAAAAGAGGGCGTGGCCGGCTATGAAATCGCGCTCAACTACAACGGGTTGGCGTTCGCCCTGATGCCGCGCGCGGCGTCGGAAATCAAAAGTCCCGCCCGGATCCAGTTGCTCTCCGTAAACGAGGCCGAGCAAAGGGCCAATCCCTGCCGACACCTCGTCGTCCTGCGCCGCGGACATTGGGAACTGGGAAATGAAGGATTGCGTGAAGTGGAATTGCTGATTTATTAGCCGTGCCCACTGACATTAAATCCCTGTCGCGCGACGAACTGGAGACGCAGTTTAAAGGCTGGAATGAATCGGTTTATCGCGTCACCCAGTTGCTCACGTGGCTTTATTCCCGCCGCGTCACCAGTTGGGACGCCATGACCAATCTGCCCAAGGCATTGCGTGCAAAATTGGCTGATGCCTTTTTACTTCAGACCCTGGAACTTGTCCGCAAACAGGGTGCCCACGATACCACTCAAAAATTCCTGTGGCGGCTGCGTGACCACGCTTTGATTGAAAGCGTTTTGATTCCGGCCAACCCGGCACTTTACGGCGACGCCAGCGACCGGCACACGCTGTGTATCTCCACGCAGGTCGGCTGCGCTTACGGCTGCAAATTCTGCGCCAGCGGCCTTGATGGCTGGAAACGCAACCTGACGCCGGACGAAATTGTTGAGCAGGTCCTGGCGGTGGAAAGGGAAGTGACAAGTGACAAGTGGCACGTGACAGGAAAGCCGGTCTTGTCACATGTCACGCGTCACGTGTCACGTGCCGTGGACAATGTTGTTGTGATGGGCATGGGCGAGCCGCTGGCGAATTACGAAAATCTCCTGAAAGCGTTGCGGATTCTGAATGCCCCATGGGGCGGCGGCATCGGGGCGCGTAAAATCACCATTTCCACCAGCGGCCTCGCGCCGCAGATTCGCAGGCTGGGCGGCGAACCGGAACAATTTCGCCTCGCCATTTCCTTGCACGGTGCGACCGACGAAGTGCGCAACAAAATTATGCCCGTAAACCGCAGGTACCCGCTTAAGGAACTGGTTGTCGCCTGTGAGGATTACCAGGGCCAAAAGGGTCGGATGCTCACGTTTGAGTACATTTTAATCGCCGGCATCAATGATTCCGTTGAACAAGCCAGACCATTGGCTGCACTTGCCAAAAGGCTCTTCGCCAAGGTCAATCTGATTCCCTACAACAAGGTCGAAGGCCTGTCGTGGGAACGTCCGGAAGAAAAGGTTTGTGAATCGTTCCTGGCCGTTTTGAAAAAGCAAAAGGTCCCCGCCACGCTTCGCCGCGAAAAAGGCGGTGACATTGACGCCGCGTGCGGCCAGTTGCGGCTGAAAACCGAACGCGAACTGACCTCAACTTGATTTGCAGGAGACGAGGTGACGAGTCTCCAATATCTTCAGATCGTGAAGAATCGGCCAGCGGTCTTGCCTTGCTCCCAGCCGCAGTTAAACCAAAAGAAGTTGACTGGTTGTGTCATGGGAGCATCATGACTCCCTAGTCAGAAAAGAAGGAAAAAGACAAAGCGTTCGGCCTTTGCCTTTTCCCGGCAAAAGTCATTAAATGACAAAGTCAGTTTGTCCTAATAATGCTGTTCGGCGAAATCATGAAATCCAAGCGTGAAACCTCCGGTGACTTGCTCGTCGGCACATGGAAAGGAGTCGATGAATGGAGCACCAACAGCGAGTACACAATCCGGAGGAGGAAGGGCACATACTGCGTCACCGCCATTGATACCTACGACAATGAAAAGGCAGACATCTATGAAGAGAAGTGGGACAAAAAGAAGGGGATATTATCATTTGCTGGCCACTGGAACTCGACTGGGAGATTCATGAGGTGCCTGATTCAGCTTACAGCCAATGACAAGATTGAATTCACACACACATACACTGATTCCGAGACGATGATCAGAAAGAAGAAGCCGAACGAGACGGTGCAGCGAATGGGAGTCAGCCGTTCAGCTCACGAGACAAAACGAGCGTCATCGGCGGCTGGCTCCCGTAGCTGACCTTTGCGTTCGGCAAAAGAACTATGAAATCTAAATCCCTCTGCCAATTATGCTGTCCGGCAGTTGCTTTCCTGTTATGCGTCGTCTCGACCGCAACCGCTGGTCCGTCCAGCAGCCCGTCCCCCATGGAACCCCGGATCAGCGTGGTCACCCTGGGTGTCGCCGACCTGAATCGGTCGTTCAAGTTCTACAAGGACGGACTGGGTTTCCCGACAAAGATGACGCCGGACGGCGGGATTGTCCTGTTCGCCACGACGGGGACCCGAATGTTCCTGTATCCGTACACGAAACTCGCAGAGGACGTCGGTATCCAGGCACAGCGTCCGGCTGACGCTGGCCGCCGGTTTACCGGAATTACGTTTGGCCACTGCGTCCGAAAACGAGGGCTGGTGGACGAAGTCCTGAAACAGGCGCTGGCAGCAGGAGGTAAAATCGTGAAGCCTGCCAAAGAAGCGTCATGGGGAGGCTACAGCGGATATTTCTCCGATCCCGATGGCTATCTCTGGGAAGTGGCGTACTCCGACCAATGGACATTCAATCCAGACGGGAGCTTGAAAGTGGACGACCAACCTCAGACAGTGAGGGCCGAACCAGACGGTGCAACGAACGCGATCCAGCCGATTAACGTGAAGTAAAACTCGATTAGCAGTCCTTGCCTGCCAAGAAATATGCGCCGATTGACATCGGCGGCTATGTCTTCGCCGCCAGCAATTCGTTGACTTTGGTCATCACTTTGAAGGCGTCGGCCACGTAAAGAACGTCGGCCTTGCCGCGCGCCCAGCCGCAGTTCGGATCAAGATTGATGGCGCGGCGTTCGGCGACGAAACGCCAGCCGACGGTGTGCGGCTCTTCGCCATGGCAGCAAGTGGAAAGTCCCTTGGGATGCCGCGGGGTCGCGCCGGTCTGGCCGATCTGGTTCAGGTGCGACAAAAACGACAGTATCGCCTGCCCTTCCCCGCTCTGGTCCACCAACGATTTACTGCTGCCGAGCGAGGCGCGACTGAGTTGGAGAAACCCGCGGATCAATTTCTCCGCCTCCGGCACGTGCGGCTGGCCGTCGGCCTGCTTCTTCGTCCAGCCGGCTCCGGTGACGAACAACAACTGCGCATCCGGCCGGATGGTTTGCGCATCGGCCGCAGGTTCCCGGACGCCGATGACCGTCGTACGTTTGCAGGCGTCTGAAAGCTCGACGACAACGTTTTTGATCGAGGCCGTTCCGCTTCGGGACTGGCACGCCGGCTGGCTGCCGGGATCAATGAGCATGAACCACGGTCGTTGCTTCCGGTTCAAAACGGCCTCCATGCGCTGGCGGTAATACCAGCGGTTGACCGCGATCTTGCCATCGTTTGCCGATACGCCGTTAATATGCGTGTCTACGTGCCCGCCGAGCCGCTGCGCCACACCCGCCAGAACACGGTTCCACCGCGAAGTGGCCGGAGCAACAACGACGGTGGCGCCACTGGTCCTGCAAATGGCCTCGGCGGCCGCCGTGTCGGTGGCATACCGCGACTGACTGAAATCCTTGCCGATGACACCGAAATACTTTGTGGCTGGACAAGCGGCAATGGCATCAGCCGCCGATTGAACATTCTCGCCGATCAAACCGACGACAAGCTGTGAAACCGCGACTGATTTGTGCAAGGTGGCCGCGACATGCAGTGCCTCGCGGGCCGATTGTGCCAGTGAACCATCAGTTTCGGTATGCGCTAACAGAAGAATTGTTTCCATATGCTTCAGTAAATTTGTGCAATTCGTGTCTCACTTTTTAATCCACTCGATGATTTCCTTTGCGACATCGTCCGGCGATTTGTCTTTCACAATCCTGGTTTCCCGCAATTGTTTCGGCAGCGCCACGTTGACAAAGCTTAAACCGTCCCCGGCGAACTTTACCGGTTTGGCCTTTTGCAGCGCCGGCATCACTGTGCGCATGTTGACCATGCCGATCTGCGGATTGTTCTTCGGCTCCGGCAAATTACCCGTCGCCCAGCCGAGCAATGCCGGCAACCCGGCACATTTTGAAATTTGATGTTTACCCCCTTCAATGCGCTCCAGAATTTCCAATGAACCATCGGCGGCGATTTTCAACTCATCCACGCCTTGAAATTGGTCCATGATGCCCAGCCGTTCACCGACCATTTGCATGGTGGCGCCGGCGCCGCGCGAGGCCGATTCCCAACCGCCAAAGACCAGCAACTTCGATTTATCGAGCCCGGGTATGGCTTGAATGGCTTCAGCCAGCATGGCCGCCACTTCAGCCGCCTCGGTAAATCCACCCCCCGGACCATCGAGCGCCACAAGTTCAAACGGCACCTTTTGCGCGACCGTCATCATGACCTGCTGGAGCTTGGCCTTGGGTCCGAGGCTGACGAGCCAGACTTTGCTGCCGGGTAGATGCTTTGCCAGATTCGCCGCCTCGTAAAGCGAGTGGCTCGCCCACGGGTCGAGGACGGCGGGCAGCATCATTTCATTTTTCAACGCCGGCCCGCTTGGCGACGCGACGGGTTCCAGCGTCTGCAACGGGTCCGGCACGATGCCGGCGCAGACGACAATTTGATAGACGGTGTTCATAAGTTTTAATCAGTTCTCCGCCGAGTGCAGGCCACCGGTTCCGGCGCGGAAGGCGATATTGCCGCGTTCGGAGTCGTATGGCAGCGGCTGCGAGCAATTCCACAGGCAGGCGCCGCAGTGGACACATTTCTCGCGATCAAAATTCGGCACGCCGTTCTCGCCCGGCGCAATGGCCTGGCCGCTGCAGGCTTCGATGCAGATTTTCGTGCCGCACTTCTGGCAGAGCTCCGGGTAGAGAAACACGACGTGATCGGCGTAACCCGGCGGCGCCTGCACCTTGCCACCCATGAGCAGCGCGTCCTGATGCGATACGAGCAGTTGCCCGTCAAACGGAATGGCCGGCCAGCCGAGACGATCCATCAGCACGCCGTGCAAGGAGACGCCTTTGATGGTACATTCCTTGCGCAACTTCTGGATTTCCGCGACGGGGATTTTTCCGCGATAATATTCCTCGGGGGACGGAATTCTTTTCCACGGTTGAACCGGTTCGCCGCCCAGCGTAAGTTTTCCCTTTGTCAAACCCGCGAGTGCCATACCCATCAAGCCGCGCACGACGCCTTGCTGAAAGCCGTCGCGGGATTTTTCAGCCACCCGCGCCTCCCGCTCCACCCAGCTTGCACGACGACGCTTTACATAAGTTGCTTCGAGGTTCTCCTTTGTGAACGATTTTTTCACCTTCAGCAATTCGAGCACGGCCTCGGCGAGCTGCGTACCCGTGGCCCAGGCTTCGTCCACACCCGAACCAGTAAGGACGTTGGTACTGCCGCTCCCTTCACCGATGCGCGCATAACCGTCACCGACGAGATGCGGTTCGCCGCGCCGGCCGGATTCACCGAGTGTTTTCGCGCCCCATGATCGAAGTTTACCGCCTTGCAGGTAACGCCAGAGGTAAGGATGCAGCATCCAATGTTGAAGATAACGGTAAGCGGTGCGCACCGGGCTGTCGAACCACGACGGTACAAAAATGCCGAGCGACGCGACACGCTCCGGGTGAACGTAGAGAAAGCCGAAAATCTCGGGTTCGGGATAACCGAATGTATGCAGCACGGTACCGGGTTTGAGCGCCGTGTTTTCCGGCAAATCTACCACAAATTTCATGCCCACCGCCCAATCACGTTTATGGTGATCGTGCGGCATATCGAAATGAGCTTCGAGTTGCTGACCGATGGGACCAATTGGCCCATCGCCAACAACTGTGAGCGCCGCGCGGATGTCCATGCCGGGTGTGAAGCCTTCCAAGGGATTTCCTTTTTTGTCCACACCCTGGTCGAGCAAGCGGACGCCGACGACTTTTGAGCGGCTCGTCAGAGTAGCGCAGTCCGTCCCGGCTGCGGGTTGGGGCAGCGCCCCACTGCCAATGGAAACACCCGGCGAGACGCCGGCTGAACTCGCAGGCGAGGACGCCTGCGCCATATTCGGATTGGCATCCTCAATCAATATTTTTGCGACCGGCGTGCCCGGCCAGATTTGGACCGTGCCCGTGGCTTGCACCTGGGCGCCGGCCCATTGCATGAACTGGCCCAGGGAAAGCACCATGCCACCGTGCTTGTGGAGAAACGGCGGCGTCCACGGTAATTTCAGCCCGTGTTGCTCAAACGGCAGCATCCATTGGAAAGCGCGAATGAACGCATCGGCAAGACGCAACGCCGCCGAACGCCGGCTGGCACCATGCGGGTCGAGCAGGTAAAGCACTTTTTCCTCACCGACCGGTGTCGCCATGGGAATCTGTGCCTGGTCAAGGTCGGGAAACGTGGCGCGCAACGCCCGCGCCTTCGTGACCACGCCCGAAACGCCAAAGCCGATGTCATCCGAGCGTTCGTAACAGAGCACCTGCGGCGGCAACCCGGGCATCACGGCGCTTTCGATAGCAGGAGTACCGTCGGCATTAACCAGTTGTTTGGACAACGTGGCCAGGAAGCCTGCCGTCGCCGGCCCAAACCCAACACAGACGATGTCCGCATCCATCCGCTGACGTTCGATCTGAGTCTGCACACCGTCGTCCATGTTCAAGCGGGGTAATCCAACGCCTCCCGCGTCATCACTTTGGTCAGTGCCTCGGCGGCACGATCTTTGGCAAGACGGCAACCGGTGAGACAGCCATCCAGTTTGGCGCGGAGGCGGACAAAGGCTTCCAAACCGTCAAATCTCACGCAGGGACCGGCTTTCAATGGATGCGATTCACCGCTTTCATAGACATCCGAATAAGCCCGGGCCGAGCCGTCAATGCCGGGGATGAGACCCTCGAGGGTTTCCAATTCGCTGGCACAAAAACAGGCGTGACAACTGGTTTCATCCCAGGCCGGATGTCGATTGTAACCATGGACGATTTCGGCACAAATGCGGCCAGCCTCGCCTGCCGCCCGCGCTGTTTGCACGTGGCAAAGATCGGTGAAGAACGCGACGGTTCCAGGCAGGCTTTCCGCGACCGCGGGATTTTCCCCGCCTTTGGCGTCCAGTTCGGCAATATCCAAAATGAATTGCCGGGCGGCGAGCAGCCAGCACAGCGCATCCGCGAGCGGGAAAGTCACGCCCTGGCGCGATTTATGGTAAAGCTTCGATCCATCAGCATCGGTGGCGGTCTGGACATGTTTGAGCGTCCAGAGCCAGAGTTGCATGGCGGTGGCAAGTGTGCAGGCACCGGTGCCGGACCGGTCGGAAGCAATCCGTCGCATCCCGGTAATCCATTGTTCGAATTGAGCGAGGAACAACTCGTTGGTCATCGTAATGGAAAGCTGCAACCGTTGCACCGCTTCCGGCCCTTCGTAGGTCGCTTCGAGCTGGGCATCCATCCATTTCTGGCCGAGAAATCCGGGGCAATCCTCCGTAATACCGTAACCGCCCATCAGGCTGACAGCCTCGCGCATCATATTCGCGCCATGGCCGGTGTTCCAGAGCTTGCAGGCCGGACACAAAACATTGGCCAGCGAGTCGAGCATGGAAAATTTCACCAGCGGATCGGCCTGCAATTCTTCTTCGCGCTTGTGGTCGCGCTCGCCGACCGGCCGGGACATAATCCGCAAAAGTTCCAAGGCTTCTGTTTGTTTCTTGTTTAATTCCTTGAATGCCGCGCGACCCGTCAACTTTTTCTTCCCCAGCCACTGATCTTTTTGTTTTTCCAGTGAATCCAGTTCATCAAACAACCGCGCGGCAGCAAATCCCAATGATGCGCTCGCTTCGCCGGTGGCCCAAATATCCACCAGCCGATGCAGCGCGTCTTCCTTCTGTTGGATGCCCAGTTCGTAGCGCGGCGTGCCCGGCGCGCCTTCGCCACCGCGAAACCGGCGGCGCTGATAAAGAATGATCGGCTCGATAGCGGACAGCAGCTTCGCGCTCGTCATCAAACCGACGGTCACGCGCGTCCGGCGAAAGACGGCCTCGATGATTTCGCCGTGTGAATAGTTCGGGACGATGACGCCATCCTTGACCGTGTAACCGCCAACAATGCGGTTGGCCGGAACGCGCAGGTTGAAGACCGGATCGTTGGTCGAGGAAAGCTGATGAACGAGTTTTTTGGTGGGCGTGCCGCGGTCCCAGATGCCGGGATAGCCTTCCTCCAGAACCACCATGCAACTGCCTTTGATGCGATTATCGTCCGAATCCACGGCAGCGGTAACGACGTTGGCGAAGCCCATGTTGGTGATAAATCGACCGCGCTTGTCCACTTGCAGCATCGGTTCGCAGCCCGATTTCCAATCGGCAACCCGCACCTTGCCGGCCAACATGCCGGTCTCGACACCGACGAACGGGATGGGCTCAGTCAACGCGAATGCCGCACGGATTTGTTTGCGCTGTTCGCCCGGTTTCAGCGGCGCGGCAGCGGGGATGTATTTCGCGCGCTGTTCCGGCGTGCCGCGTTCATGGATGGGCGCCAGACCGAGATTGCCGGCGAGGCTGCAGGTGGCGGCACCCGCGTCCACCCAGGCCAATTCAAAGGCAATCAACGCCAGCACAAAATTCTTCGGTCCAGCAATAAAGCCGCCTTGCTCAGGGTCAAGAAAGGCGGCGGTGATGCCGCTCTCGTCAAAATGCGGAAGCAACGCGGCCTTGTCCGGCGTCCACTCGTGCGAATTACGCCCACCGCCGGCGACGAGCCGCGCGACCGGCCCGCGCGCGACGTTGCGCGCCGCCTGAACGAGCATCTGCAATTCGTAGCGGTCGGCAAAGCGCCACATAAGCTGGCGGACGTCATCGCCGGGCAGGGTTTGGAGGGACACGTATGATTTGGTTTCGGCAAGCGCTTCCATAAATTTGCCTTTGTTCATTGTGATAGCGATTTTGGCCGCTCCCACGCCTGACGACGAATTCGACATGGGGATCGGCGGACTGAACGCCGATCTGGTTTTACAATAAGAATTATTGGTTAATCGCCAACAATACTTCTAACCAATTAATGCTAATTGTGTGAACAAAATTGTACTGGTCCATCTCCCGGTTGCCAGCGGGCACCACAAGACATAACCTTAACCCGTGATTGCTCTGCTCGATTACGGTTCCGGCAATCTGCGCAGCGTCCATAAGGCCCTGCTCAAGGCCGGCGCGGACGTGCGCATTGTGCAATCGCCGGATAAAATCGGCGATGCCCGGGCGATGGTGCTGCCCGGCGTCGGCGCGTTCGATGATTGCATCAATGCCCTGCGCAAACAGGAATTGCTCGAAGCCGCGCGCGACTTTATCAAATCCGGCAAACCGTTTCTCGGTATCTGCGTCGGCTACCAGGCGCTGTTTGAGAAGAGCGAGGAGTTCAACTCGTGTGCCGCCGGATTGGGCGTTTTCAAAGGCAGCGTCATCCGCTTCCCGAAAAAGAACGGGCTAAAAATTCCGCAAATCGGCTGGAACCAGATTCAAATTACAAAACCGGATTGTCCGTTGTTCCGCGGCGTGGCGGATGGCAGCTACGTTTATTTCGTCCATAGCTTTTATCCGCAGCCGATCGAGGCCGGCATCGTCGCCACCCGGACGGAGTATGGCGACGCGTTTGCCTCGTCGGTCTGGCGCGACAATGTTTTCGCGACGCAATTCCACCCGGAAAAAAGCCAGCAGGTAGGCCTGCAACTGCTGAAGAACTTTGTGCAACTGGCAAAACCTTGAGCTGCCATCATGGAACTGATTAAGAAACTGGTTTTCTGTTTTGCAACCGCCCTGCTTTGCTTTGGCCCGGCTGGATGCACGACACCTCCCAGGATTCAACCTTTGAGCGGCGGCTACGAAGAAATTGTCCATCCGAGCAAATCCATGGACCCGGCTGACGCCCGGGTTTCCCTCGATTATCGGGGACCCAACGGCAGAACCATTTTGATCTGGCCATCCTTGTACGGAACGGACGTGTTCATTAAAGGCGACCTGGCGATTTTTGTGGGCGACAAAGCTTACGTGTCGCCGGACCCGGATGATCCCCGAGGCACCAAGCCACGGTTGTTCGCCGTGCAAGCTCCCAGCCCGGCGCTGGACATCACCGATGAAGTGTTATGGTACTGGTCGAAGGCAACCGGCAAGGACTTCGCGAAAGCCGTGCAATTGTTTACCCTGGCAACGCCGGTGGAAAGGAACAATCGCCTGGAGTTGCAACTGGAGTTTTGGATGGGAGGAAATGGCTGGCCGGACAATTCCACGCTGCAACTGGATTGGCAGCAGGTGTCGGAAATCATGCGCACGGTGAAGGAGAAAGGTACGGTGCACAAGGATTTGCGGTGGGGTACGCCTTACCTCGAGAATTAAACCCGGTCGCCAGAAACGACCGCAGCGGCGTCCCGGTAGAGCGCCGCAAACTGTAAAATGGAGAGCGCGGCTTGCGGCCGAAAGCCACGGCGCTGGTTTCGCTGACTTCAAACTACTTGAGCCGGGGAGGTTGACATGGGACAGACCTGTGTAAATTTGACGCCATTATGGATCTAAAATTGTCCGACAAACTCGCCCTCATTACCGGTTCAACCAAAGGCATCGGCCTGGCCATCGCCACCGGCCTGGCGCGGGAAGGCGCAAAGCTCATCGTCAACGGCCGGACTGAAAAGTCCGTTATCAATGCGCAAATAAAGATTAACAATGCTGTTCCGGACACCAAAGTTCTGGAAGGCCATGCGGGTGATTTATCTGACAATGAAACCGTCGATGACCTGGTCAAACGATTTCCCGCTGTTGACATCCTCGTCAACAACCTCGGCATCTTTGAGCCGAAACCGTTTGAAGAAATTCCTGACGACGACTGGCGGCGGTTTTTTGAGGTGAACGTGCTCAGCGGTGTCCGGCTGAGCCGCGCCTATCTGCCGGGCATGAAGCAGAAAAACTGGGGCCGCATTGTGTTTATCAGCAGCGAGAGCGGCATCCAGATTCCCGCTGAAATGATCCATTACGGCATGACCAAGACCGCGCAACTGGCCGTTTCACGCGGGATCGCCGAGACCTGCACCGGCACCGGCGTGACCGTCAACGCCGTCCTGCCCGGTCCCACGCGTTCCGACGGTGTGGATGAATTTGTCAAACAGCTAAGCGGGGGCAAACCGTTTGCCGAGTTTGAAAAGGAATTTTTCAAAAGTGTCCGGCCAAGTTCGCTTATCAAACGTTTCGCCACCACGGAAGAGGTTGCGAACCTGGTGGTTTACCTTTGCAGCCCTCTATCCTCGGCTACCAACGGCGCAGCCCTGCGCGTGGACGGTGGCGTGGTGCGGGCTTGCTTTTAACCGAAAGGTGACGCAATTTGCGGCTCAAGATTAACGAATTGAAACGAAAGGATTAAAAACTATGGCACATGAACTACCTGCATTACCCTATCCCAAGGAAGCTTTGGAACCGCACATCGACGCGCTGACGATGGAAATCCATCACGACCGCCATCACAAGGCCTACGTGGACAATCTCAACAAGGCCATCGCCGGCAACGCCGCGCTCGAAGGCAAATCACTCGACGCGCTCATCGGCGGCCTCGCGTCCGTGCCCGACAATATCCGCGGCCCGGTCCGCAACAACGGCGGCGGTCATTGGAACCACTCGTTCTTCTGGAAGATTCTCGCGCCCAAGGCGGGCGGCGCGCCCTCCGGCAAACTCGGCGACACCATCAAGTCCACCTTTGGCTCCTTTGCCGATTTTCAGGCGAAATTCGAGGCGGCGGGGGTAGGCCGGTTCGGCAGTGGCTGGGTCTGGCTCCTCTCGAATGGCGGCAAACTGGAAATCGCCTCCACCGCCAACCAGGACAACCCGCTCATGGGCAAATCCGTCTGCGGCGTGGAAGGCAAGCCGCTGCTGGGCGTGGACGTTTGGGAACACGCCTACTACCTCAAGTACCAGAACAAGCGCGCGGATTATCTGAAGGCGGTCTGGAACGTGATTGACTGGAACGCCGTCGCGAAGAATTTCTGAACTTAAGATATTGGATTTACGATTTACGCGCGCGTCCTCCATCGGGCGCACCGCGTAAATCATATATCGTAAATCGAAAAGAAGTGGCGGCTTAGATCCCGCGCCTGCCGACAATCTTGTTGCCCTTGCCCAGCACGACAACGCGAGGCTTCCACTTCTCCGCCTTCTTTTTACTGATGGCGGCAAAGCTCATGATGGTGAGCAGGTCACCTTTTTTGCCGAGGTGCG
Organism: Verrucomicrobiia bacterium; assembly: GCA_025451535.1. GTDB lineage: Bacteria > Verrucomicrobiota > Verrucomicrobiia > Limisphaerales > UBA11358 > UBA11358. Next base: position 34,564 of record JANWKE010000173.1, on the reverse strand, counting down.
CAGCGGCGCCATTCAGCACAATTTCACCGGAGCCACGCTTTCCGCTGATGACGTAGGTTTCAAACCGGTTGCCATTGTTCATATTGCTGCACAGGATGCGTTCGTAGGGGCGCAACCCGGCGGCTTTTATCAGGTCGGCGGCGATGGTGAGACTGCCTTCGTAATCCACGTTGCCGTCGGTGACGGTGGCGCGATGAATCTTCGATTTGAGCAAAAATACTTGCATGGACGGTTTATTATAGCGTGCGACGCAGCTACTTCAACTTGAGAAAATTCCTCATGATTTGCCGGCCGTTCTCCGTGAGAATGCTTTCAGGATGGAATTGCACGCCCCAAATCGGCAGCTCCTTGTGGCGCACACCCATGATTTCATTTTCATCGGTCTCGGCGGTGATTTCCAAGCAATCGGGCATGGTATCGCGTTTGATGACGAGTAAATGGTAGCGGGTCGCGGAAAACGGGTTCGGCATGCCCTCGAACAAATCCTTGCCGTTGTGTTTAATCAGCGACGTTTTGCCGTGCATCATCCGGTAATTCACAACCACTTCCGCACCGAAGGTGTGACCGATGCATTGGTGGCCCAGGCAGACGCCAAAGATCGGAATGCGCCGGCTGCCGAATTGGCGGATGACCTCGTTCGAGAGGCCGGACTCGCGCGGCGAGCAGGGGCCGGGGGATACGAGAATGCGCTCCGGCTTCAGCTCACGTATCGCATCGAGCGTGATCTCATCGTTCCGCCGCACCTGCAGCTCGACGTTCAACTCGCCGAGGTATTGCACGAGGTTATAGGTGAACGAATCGTAATTGTCTATGACCAGGACCATGAGTGGAAAAACTACCTTACCGTACCGGCTTTGCAAATCACGAATCCAGGGCTTCGCGGATATACACTTCAGGCACGCGCCGCCCCCATAAGGCCTTTCCAATTCTTTGGGCGAGCACAAAGCGGGCTTCGCCGGCGCGGACTTTTTTGTCAAGCCGCATGGCCGCGAACAGTTTACGGCGTTGCACGGAATTCAATCGGATTTGCGTCGGGAGGTCGGCGAGTTTGAACAAATTTATGATGCGATCGGCGTCACGTTTCGACAAACCCGCGGCGCGGCGGGAAATGTTCACCGTGGTGACCTGCCCGATGGAAATCGCCTCGCCATGCAAAAACTTGCCGTAGCCACAAATGGCTTCCAGGGCGTGTCCAACGGTGTGGCCGAAGTTCAGAATCGCGCGCAGGCCGCCTTCGGTTTCGTCCTGGCCAACCACCTCCGCCTTGATTTCACAACAGCGGGCAACTACGGCAGCGAGGGTTTCATAATCACGACGCAATAATCCAGGAAAGTCGCGTTCGAGCTGTGTGAACAACCGGGCGTCGTAGATGATGCCGTATTTGATGACCTCGGCCACTCCAGCGCGATACTCGCGTTCCGGCAATGTTTGAAGCGTATCCAGATCGCATAAGACGAGCCGCGGCTGATAGAATGCGCCGACCAGATTTTTGCCGGCTTTCAGGTTGACGCCGACCTTGCCGCCCACGGAACTGTCCACCTGGGCGAGCAACGTCGTCGGTACTTGCACGAACGCGATGCCGCGCAAATAAGTTGCCGCAACAAATCCCGCCAGGTCGCCGACCACACCGCCGCCGAGCGCAATGATGAAAGATTTCCGCTCCAGCCGATGCACGGCGAGCTGGTCATAACAACTCTGGACACACTTCAAACTTTTGGCGGCTTCCCCGGGGGGAACCACAATCAAGGCCGGAGAAAAGCCGGCCCTGGCCAGGGAATTGAAAGCCGGTTTGGCAAACCGTTTGCCAACGTTGGTATCGGTAATGATGGCGCAGCGCGGACCGAGTTTCTGGCGCGCACATTTGCTGCCCAAACTTGCGAGCAAGCCGCCGCCGATTGTAATCTCATAACTTCGATCGCCGAGCGGTACATTGACAGTGCGCACGCGCCTAGAATAATGACTACTCTCCGCATGTCAAAGGTTTGCAGCCCGCGACTGTGTCCCGGTTGCCTGTGACACTACCCGGCATTGCCGCCCGTTCCAGAAATGCGTTTATTCCACTCCCAAAGGGGGTTACCGCATGGTCAAACCCACGGTTGGCGACACCTGACTGGTATGCCTTCTGCTTAGGCTAAGGCGTGCATCTTGAAACCCTGACAAAGAAGCTTGCGCAGACGATACTCCTGTTTTCGGCCTGTTCGCTGGCTGCAGTTGCTCTCCTGGTAGCCTCAACTACACGGCATCCGGCTGCGGCACGGCATCCGGTGAATTTTCCAGTTTATACCTATGATAATCCGTTCAGCCAGCCAGCCGAGAGTTCTCCCGTGGCCATTGCCCAAGCAAACACCGGCGGCACGTTGACAAAATTGCTTTCCATGAAGTCGGTCGCGGGCTTGTCCGGTCTTGGAGCGCTTTGGTTAGGGGCGAGTTGTTATCTATACGGCGGGCAACGCAACCGAAAACGAACCCAGCCGCATGTTGAATATTCCATGGGTATCCCGACAAGGATGAACCCTCTGGCAGTTGTTCCACCGAGGCCAGTTATGCTTGTCGCAGAACAAGACAAAGTGTCTCTGCCGGTTTCTACAGTCAATTGCAGGACAAAAACGCGAGGTGGTTTTGCGCATCGAGCGGCTACCGCTCCCTGCCAATCGCGTTTTCGTCCAACCATGTTGCTTTCAAGTCAGACCCGATTTGGGCGTCTGAAATAAAGCACTGCAATATCTCCCATCGGGATTCTGCAGGACGTAAACCTGGCAGCTGTTTCCGACCGCCATAAAATCGCCCCACATTTTTCCGTGGAACCTGGAAATTGGTTGCGGAACCAGGATTTGAACCTGGGATCCCGCATCGCGGGATTATGAACTTGAACTCGCTCCGCCGGACATCCGTTAAGCTCTGAAAGCCGATTCCACTTTTTGGCCGTTTATAAATTGGTTGCGGGGCCAGGATTTGAACCTGGGACCTTCAGGTTATGAGCCTGACGAGCTACCGGGCTGCTCCACCCCGCGCTAAGAACTTCCAATTTGCCTGATGTCACCGCCCACCGCAAGAATTTTTAAAGGAAATCAGAAAGGCGAGACCCCATAACACATCCAATAACCGAGCAGTTTGAAATACTCCAGATAGATACGATTCGCGAGTTTGTTTTGTGACCAGTCGGCACGGGCATAGCCGAAATAGGAAGGACGCGAGTAAAATTGCATCTCCGGCCCGTAATGCTCGAAGCAAGCCAGCGCCCGGCGCGAATGATACCACGAGGTGACAATGATGACACGGTGCGCGCCCTGTTTACGAAGCAGTTTGACGGCAAAAATGGCATTTTCCTTTGACGTGCGCGATTGATCCTCCATTTGAATCGCGCGCGGAGGCACGCCGGCCTCAATCATGGCGCGCCGGTAGATTTTGCAATCACCCAGCCCGCTGACCAGAACCCGCGGTGCCGCGCGCTCCTTAAAAAGCTGCGCCGCGCGTTCGGGCCGGTCATGCGAACCGCCACCCAAAACCACCAGCACGTCGGCTTTTACCGGACCGCCGTCCACGCACAAATATTTCTGCGGGAAAAGAAAAACGGCGACCCCCAGCAGGATAAAGAGGGTGAAAACGACAAGGGCAACCCGCAAAAACCATTTTCGCATTCCAGCCACGCCGGCTGAACATTGCAAATTTCAGGCCAAACCGCAATGATGCGAACGTGAATCCAACACTGGTCAAACCCTGTGTGAGTTTGATATTTTACAGCCGCCAATGATTTATTCCGCCAAACAGCGCGTGACAGAATCTCTTGCCGGATTGGGTCGGTTTACCTGGCTGGCCAAAGAGGCCCTTGCTTCCCTGGTTACGTTCAAAGTTGCCTGGCGTGATCTGCTGTATCAGGTCTATTTCATCGGCGTGAAATCGCAAGCAGTGGTACTCGTCACCGGCGCGTTCACCGGCATGGTGCTCGCCGCGCAAACGTATTACCAGTTTCACAAGGTCAAAATGGACACGGCCACGCTCGCGGTCGTCGGCGTTTCCCTGTGCGACGAACTCGGTCCGGTGCTCACGGGATTGATGGTCGCCGGCCGCGTCGGCGCGGCCATCGCCGCCGAACTCGGCACGATGCGCGTGACGGAACAGATTGACGCGCTGCGCACGTTGGCGACGCATCCGGTGGACTATCTGGTCGTACCGCGGATTGCCGCCGGACACATCGCGTTGCCGCTGCTCACCATTGAATCGATTTGTGTCGGCATCGGCGCGAGCTACCTCGTCGGCGTTTACCTGCTCGGGATTGACGCGACCTATTCGTGGGTCAACATGCTTAGATACACCCACGACGTTGACGTGATGATCGGTCTGATCAAGGCGTTCGTTTACGGCGGCCTGATCGCGCTCATCAGTTGCTACAAGGGCCTGACGTGCCGGCTGGGTGCGGAAGGCGTCGGGCGCGCGACGACGGAAGCAGCGGTGTATTCATCCATCACCATTCTCATCACAAACTTTTTCCTGACGCTGGTGCTGGGCAAAATCGCAAGCCTGTTATGATTGAGGCGCGCAATTTGAAGAAGGGTTTCGGCACGCAGCCAGTGCTCGACGGCGTCAGCTTTCGGATTGAAAATGGCGAATCGGTCGCCATCATCGGGCGCAGCGGATGCGGCAAAAGCGTTTTGCTCAAGCACCTCATCGGCCTGCTGCAGCCGGACGCGGGCGAGGTGCTGATTGACAGCGAAAACATCGTGCCGATGAATGAACGCCAGTTGCTGCGCGTGCGCCGGAAATTCGGCATGGTGTTCCAGGGCTCGGCACTGTTTGATTCGATGACGGTTGCGGAAAATGTGGCGTTCGGGTTGCGCCGGCATGAACATCTGACCGAGACGGAAATCGCGCGGCGCGTGGCCGAAACGCTGGAAATGGTGGATTTGCCGGGCACGGAAACCAAAAACCCGGCGGAACTGTCCGGCGGCATGCGCAAACGCGTCGGCCTGGCGCGCGCGATTGTCTATGAACCGCAAATCGTGCTTTACGATGAACCAACGACCGGCCTCGATCCGATTATGTCGGACAGCATTGACCAGTTGATGTTGCGCGTGCGCGACCGGCTGAAGGTGACGACGGTCGTGGTCACGCACGACATGCGGACGGCCCGGCGCGTCGGCCAGCGCGTGTTGATGATGCACGATAAAAAGATTTACGCGAGCGGTGCGCCGGATGATTTTTTTGCGTCGCGGGACCCGGTGGTGCGGCAATTCATTGACGGCGTGGCCGATCCGAAGGAAACTCCGTTTTGAATCATGGACAAATCGCGTCTGGAAACCAAAGTCGGCCTGTTCGTGTTTGTCGGACTGGTGCTGCTGGCCGTATTGCTGATCCAGTTCAGCAAGGGCACCAGCATTTTTCGCGGTACCTACGAATTGCGCCTGCATGCGGACAACGTCGGCGGCCTCAAGCAACGCGCCGCTGTGCTGCTCGCCGGCGTGCAGGTCGGCGGTGTCTCGGACATCCAGCTGCCCGAAGACGGCAAGAGCGTGACCATCCTCCTGAAAATTTACAAAGGCCGCAAAATTTATCACGACGCGCGGTTTGTCATCCAGCAATCCGGCTTTCTCGGCGACCAGTACATCGCGATCATTCCCACAGCCAACCAGCTGCCGGTGTGGACCAACGGCGCGGACGTTGAGTGCGAAGCACCGTTCAATTTGCAGGAAACGGCCCGGGCCGCCGCCGGTTTCATTCAACGCATTGATGATACGGCCAAGAAACTTGACGCCGCGATCGGCGACGTGCGCCGTCTGGTGCTGAATGAACAAACTTTGACCAATTTGTCCGTTACTGTCGGCAACTTGCGCACGTTTTCCGAACAGGCAACGGGCACGATCAGCAATGTCAACGCCCTCGTCGCAACCGACGGCACGCAGATTGATCTTGCGGTCAGCAACGTGGTTTTCTTTTCGCAGGACCTCATCCGCCTGTCCGATGACGCCCACGGATTAATCGCGACCAACAGCACGGAAATTTCCACTGCGGTGAAAAACATTGAATCTTCAACTGAAACCTTGAAGCAATTGACGGATGATTTGCAGTCCGGCAATGGCCTGGCGGGGACCTTGCTGAAAAATGAGCAACTCTCAACCAATGTGCAGGCGGTCGCAGCCAACCTGGCCGTCGCCACGAGTAATTTGAACCGCCTCGGGTTATGGCACTTTCTCTGGCACCACGAACTGCCACCCACCAACTCGCCACCCCGCGAAACCAGTAAAAAGCCATGACGCCGCTTTGGACCATTCGCCTTTTGTTTCTGAGCCTGTGTACCGCGGCCGGTTATGCCATCAGCCAGGTCCGTCCGGAGTTTACCGCTGTCAACCACGGCGAGGTGTTCGGCATGTTGATCGGGTTCGGGTTTGGCGGCTTCATGATTGCCATGGACGAGATGCTCAAGGGGTTTTCGCTTCGCGCATTCTCTGCCACGACCTTTGGCTTGCTGCTTGGCATGCTGGTCGCGCTGTTGATTGGCAAATCGCCCTTGATGGAAAACGCCGACGAGAAAGTGGCATGGTTTGTCCGTCTCGGGTTATTTCTAAGCTTCAGTTATATCGGCATCATTCTCGCCATGCGCAGCAATAAAGAGGATTTTTCACTCATCATCCCCTATGTTCGTTTTCGCCAGCAAGGACAGGCAGACAATTTGCTGTTGCTCGATACCAGCGTCATCATTGACGGGCGGATCGCCGATTTGATTGAAGCCCGTTTTCTGGAGGGCTTGATCGTTGTGCCGCGGTTTGTGCTCAGGGAAATTCAGCAAATCGCCGATTCCACCGATCCCATCAAGCGGGCCCGCGGCCGGCGTGGACTTGAAATGCTTAACCGCATTCAGCACAACACCGGCATCGAGGTCCGCATTCATGACGGTGATTTTCCCGAGGAAAAGGACGTGGACTCCAAACTCGTCCGGCTTGCGCGCAATCTTAATGCGCGGCTTTTCACCAACGATTATAATCTCGCCAAGGTCGCCGAACTGCAGAAGATCAATTATGTCAATCTGCATGAGGTCGCCAAAAGCCTGAAAGTGATTTTGCTCCCCGGTGAAATTTTGCGCCTGAAAATCGTGCGCGAAGGGAAGGACAAAGGCCAGGGTGTCGGTTATATGCCTGATGGCACGATGGTCGTTGTCAACCACGGCCAGTCGCACATCGGTCAGCAGGTGGAGGTCGAGGTCCAAAGCCTGCTGCAAACCGGTGCCGGCATTATAGTCTTCGCCGATACCAAGACGGCGCAGGTCGCATGAATCCTGCCACTATCTTTACTGCGTTCAGCCCGGCGGAAGCCCAACTTGTCCACTCCCGGCTGGAAGCGGCTGGTTTTCATCCGTTCGTCGCCGATGAACTTTCGGCCCTGAGCATCGAGGGCTACTCGCTTGCCGCCGGAGGCATTCGTGTCCAGGTTCCGGAAACCGAGGCTGCCGATGCCCGGGAATTTCTCAACCCGCCCGCCGAATGACGGCCGCGAAATTAAAGCTTCTTCACCGACTCAAGTCCACCCTGCCGGCCGGTGAATTGCAATTGAATCCGCGGACGCTCAAAAACTACGCCGGCGACAAATGGTTCGCCGCCCAGCAGCCCGATGCCGTCGCCCTGCCGCGCTCGGTCAAATCGGTTTCGGCAGTTTTGCGATTTTCCAATCGACACAAAATTCCCGTTACCGCCCGCGGCGCCGGCCATGGTTACGTCGGCGGCTGTGTGCCGGTTTATGGCGGCATCGTGCTTTCCCTGGAACGCCTGAACCGGATCAAGGAAATTAGTCTTGCCGATTTCGTCGCCGTCGTGGAGCCGGCTGTGGTCACACAAAAACTCCAGGAAACCGTTGAAAGACGCGGCCTGTTTTATCCCCCCGACCCTGCCAGCCGCGCGGATAATTTCATCGGCGGCAACATCGCCACCAATGCCGGCGGACCGCGCTGTTTGAAATATGGTGTCACTCGCGACTATGTCCTCGGCCTCGAAATCGTGCTGGCCAACGGTACGGTTGTGCGTGTCGGCGGGCGCACGCACAAAAATAAAACCGGGTTCGACCTGACGCGCCTGTTTGTCGGCTCGGAAGGTTTGCTGGGTGTGGTCACCGAAGCGACCCTGAAATTGATTCCGTTACCGCCCTTTCGCGCGAACCTGGCCATCGGTTTTGCCTCAATGAAAAACGCCGTCCGGGCATTGCAGGCCATTTTGTCTGCCGGCTTTCTCCCCTGCGCACTGGAACTGGCGGACGAATTCACGCTGGCCGCCGCTTACCAACGCACCAAAAGCGAGCGATTACGCGGCTGCCGCGCTCATCTGATTGTAGAACTCGACGGGCAGGAAAAGTCCGTCCGGCACGAATTGGCTGATTTGGAAAAAATTGTCCGCCGCCATAAACCGTTGTTTGTTGAACGCGGTCTCGGCACCAACCAGTGCGAAGAAATCTGGAAAATCCGCCGCGAATTTTCCTACGCTCTGCGCGACACCGGCCTGACCAAGCTTAATGAAGACATCGTCGTGCCGCGGGGCCGATTGGAAGACCTTTTTCAATTTGCAGCCAGGCTCCAAAAGAAACATGGCCTGCCCATCGCCTGCTTCGGCCATGCCGGCGACGGCAACATCCACACCAACGTCATGGTGGACTTCAACCAGGCGGGGGCGGCTCGCCGTGCCGAGACCACGCTGGATGAACTTTTTGCCCAGGTCATCGCCTGGGGCGGTGCTATCAGCGGCGAACACGGCATCGGCCTCGCCAAAAAACGCTGGTGGCCCCGAGCCGTTTCAAAAGCAGCCCGTGAATTGCATAGTACCGTGAAAAGGGCGCTCGATCCTAAGGGCATCTTGAATCCGGGCAAGTTTGTTTAACTTAGAATTTAATGCTTTTGATTTTGTTTCCCAAAACTTACTCTGACTACCCATGAACGAACTACTGAATCTTTCGGTCGCCAAGCTGAAGCGCCTGGCGGCGTTAAAAGCGAAAATCGAGCGGCTTCAATCACAACTCGAAGCAGTGGCGGGAAACGCCTCGTCGTCACCTGCCAAAACCGGCCGCAAACGCCGGAAAATGAGTGCCGCTGCCCGCCGGAAAATCTCCCTGGCGGCCAAGGCCCGCTGGGCGAAAGTCAGAGCCCGCAAATCGAAATAAAGCGCAGCCGGTCCTTCACCCGCCAGGGCCAACCAGAACCACAAACTCGCCTCTTACCGGGCGTTTTTGAATGACCGCCAGTAGTTCGGCCGGCTTGCCGCGCAGAAACTCCTCGAACTTTTTGGTCAGCTCACGGGCGAGGACGACTTTGCGCCCGGGAAAAACTGCACTCATTTCGATCAGCAATTTCTCAATTCGATATGGCGATTCGTATAACACCAACGTGCCGCGAATCGTTTTTAGCGATTCCAATTTATTCCGCCGCTGGCCGGATTTGTGCGGCAAAAAACCGACGAAGTGAAACTCATCCGTCGGCAGGCCGCCGGCTGTGAGCCCGGCGACCAACGCACACGGACCCGGCACGGATTCAACGCGATAACCGGCGGCGATGGCGGCCTTTACGACCCGTTCGCCGGGATCGCTGATGCCGGGGCTGCCGGCATCCGTAACCAGAGCGATTTTGTCGCCGCGCCGGAGGCGTTCGATGATTTCCTCGCTGCGCCGGGCTTCGTTGAACTGGAAATAACTTAGAAGCGGTTTAACGATATCAAAGCGCTTAAGCAACTGCCCGGTGTGACGCGTATCCTCGGCGGCGATCACGTCGCACTCGCGCAACACGCGCAGCGCGCGCAACGTGATGTCCTCCAGGTTACCGATGGGTGTGGCAACCAGATACAGCGTGCCCGGCTGGAGCGGCGGCAATTGAGCATCCATGGCTTGACTTAATCATAAAACAAAAGCGAAATAAATCTGATTTGATCAACGCAGGCACCGACGGCTATAGGGAATGGAAGGCATTCCGGAATGCACGTGTTCGTTCTTGCATCGGGCCCTCGTATGGTACAGGTTAAGCTTGTTAGAACACCGTATGTCCGGCGCAAAAAACAAACCAGTATCTCCGGCTTCGTCAGGTGATCCGAAGTCTCCCCTGGGTTTTGCGGAGACGTGCCGGGCCAGGTCTTTATGGAGCATCAATGAATCCGCCGAATGCCTGGTCCCACCGCCGCACCATTGCGAGTATGTCCTTGGTCATGGCAGCCGTTTCTATTGTCACCACCCGCGACGGGAGGAGATAGTCACTCGCACGCTCAAGCTCATCAGAGGCAGGACGCCGTGAACGGCGGCCTGGCACTACAATCGCGCGCGCCGAGGTGGCGGAGCCTTCTGATACCGGGCAATATGACTCCGCCATGAAATCCGCCGGAAAGTTCAATATCGTTCTGGTCACGGCACCGGATTTGAAAACCGCCCGCTTGCTGGCCAGGGCGGCGTTGCAGGCGCGATTGATTGCCTGCGCAAACCTTCTCCCCAAAATCGAATCGCACTACTGGTGGCGGAGAAAAATCGAATCGGGTGCGGAGGTTTTGCTGGTTTTAAAAACACGGAAGTCCAGCCTGCCCGCCCTGGAAAAATTGGTTCTCGCCAGACATCCTTACGACACGCCGGAATTCCTCGTTCTACCTTTGCTCGCAGGCAGTCAACGCTACCTCCGATGGCTGAATCTGAACACGCGCCGCGAGTATGCTCCGACACCCTGAATCATCCATTCACACCCACCAGGGCTGGTCGTATCGCCAGCCGTGTGAATAACTTTCCGACGAATTCTGCAACTTTCTGGGAACGAAGATTCTCTGGCTACGTTTCAGTATTACTAAACCTGTGAATAACTATAGCTTGTAATTGAGTTCCTGCCGGGGTTAAATCGGGGATAAGCACCCAAAAGTCGCGGTGCAGGCCAAAGCGGGGTTGCGTGCCAAGGGTAGGCGGCTTTCATCACGACCACTCAGAACGATGGACGTTAGACTGATGGGAAACTTATTTCCCGGGAAGTTGACGGTGCCGGCGGTGCGAAATCAAAACCAAAAAACAAAGAAAGGAAGTTACCATGAAACCTTCAACCAAAACCCTGTTTGCCCTCGGCTGCGCGTACGCGATTACAACCGCTTCGTTGTTTGCCCAGATCTACACCTTCGACGAGTTTGGCAATTCCACCGGACCGGGGATTACGCCGGGAGTTCTGCAACCGGACCCGTCGGGAGGAGTGGTGCCTGCTCCGGTGCTGGTTTATACACTGCCATTTGCGGCCATAACCGGAGATGTCGTGCTTCTGGAGCCGGGTTCTCCGGCCAATGGCCAGTTTTCGGATGTCGTCCGGTTCTGGAACCCAACGGGCGTCAATGCCACTCAAGTAATCTTCTATTCGGACTTTTCAACGACGGACCCGGCGGACTCTCCTGCGGATACTGGACTTCCGGTAAACTTAATAAACCCTGTCTTCATCAACGAAGTCGGCCCGGAGGGCAATAATGGCGCCCTCTATACTCCGCCCGCTGGCGGTCCGGGCTCCCTCCCGGGCGCAGTCGGTTTGCAATACAACATCATCAGCGATGTGCCCGAGCCGGACACGTTGGCACTGACTATTTTGAGTACCGGACTGCTGCTGTTCACACTTAAGAGGCGCTATCCAACCAATGTCTGATAATACGTTTAACCAACATAAAAACCGGCTGGTGGTGTAATGCCACCGCGCCAATCCAACCAATCAAACCTACAAAACGAAAGGAAATCACCATGAAACCTTCAATCAAAATCCTGTTTACCCTCGCCTGCGCCTACGCAATTACCACCGCCTCGTCCTTTGCTCAAATCTATACCTTCGACGAGTTCGGCAACTCCTCCGGGCCTGGCATTTCGCCGGGTGTGCTACAACCAGATCCCTCAGGCGGACTGCCTGGCCTCGTCCTGGTTTACAATTTAGCGTTTCCAGTCGTGACCGGAGATGTGGCGTTGATGGAACCGGGGCAACCTGCACCAGGACCGTATTCTGACGTTGTCCGATTTTGGGATCCGACTGGCGCTCCGCAAAGTCAGATTATTTTCTATTCGGATGTTTCGGCGGCAGATCCGGCTGATTCTCCTGCGGATACGGGACTGCCTGTTCAGTTAATCATCGCTCCTACCAACCCTATTTACATAAATGAGATAGGCCCGGAGGGCAATAATGGCGCCATCTATACCCCCGGCGGAGCACAAGGCACCATCCCGGGTACGGTGGGCCTGCAGTATAACATCATCAGTGATGTCCCTGAGCCGGACACTTTGGCGTTGGCCATCGTGGGTGCCGGACTGCTGCTGTTCGCCCTGAAGCGCCGGCGCCAGGCCAGTGTTCGATAAAGCCTGCCCCAAACCAAACTAAACAAAAGAAAAAGGAAATTATCATGAAATCTTCAATTAAAACCCTGTTTGTCTTCAGTTGCGTGTATGTGATTACGGCGGCTTCGTCATTTGCCCAATTGATCTATACCTTCGACGAGTTCGGCAATTCAAGCGGACCCTCATCCGCTCCTCCTATTTCACCGGGAGTCCTGCAACCGGATCCCTCCGGCGGAGTGTCTGGTCCCGTCCTGGTTTACACACTGCCACTTCCGATTCTAACCGGAGATGTCGTGCTGACTGAGCCGGGGAATCCTTCAACGGGAGGTCAAAATTCCGACATTGTCCGATTCTGGAACCCAACGGGCATCAACTTAACCCAAATTATATTCTATTCGGACGTTTCGGCAACAGATCCGGCAGACTCTCCAGCGGACACCGGATTACCAGCACAGTTAATCAGTCCGATTTTCATACCCGAGGTGGGTCCTGAGGGAAACAACGGCGCCACCTACATCCCACCCGCAGGTGCGCCCGGTTCCACCCTGGCAGGAGTGGTGATCCAATACAATATTATCAGTGATGTCCCTGAGCCGGGGACCGTGGCATTGGCTATTCTGGCGGGCGGGACGGTGCTGCTGTCGATGAAGCGGCGACAGACAGCCTAGTGAACTGAAACACCTCGCAAATGGACAAACCGGCGGGCGGCGAAAGTCGCCTGCCGGCCTTTATTCGATCCTCAGCGCATGGTATTCGCATGGTCATCGCTTGGCATAATCCTGACAATTATTGTTTGAACGTCTGCCCAGCGGGCGTAAATTCGCCTTGTGAATCCAGTGGACACGGTTCCGTTGATGCTGTTCGCCCTGCATTTGCTGGCCCTGAGCGTGGGCGGGGTCATTTTTTTAGGAATGATTGTCCTGCATCACCGTGCGCGCGCGGTGAAGCGAAGAGCCCAGGCCTCTGGTATATTGTCTTCGGCGGGCTCGAGCTTTGCTTGCCATCCCACCCTTTGGCTGGCCATCCATTCGTCCAATCCCAAGGCCGTTCAGGCTGCATTGGGCCTCAGTTATCCCGCACCCTGCCCATGGTCGGAAGGCATCGCCGGCGGGCACGACTTTTTCATTGGGGCCCCGGTGAATGATTGGATAGTTGTCACCGGTTCCGGACTGCCGCATCCGGGTAATGACGTGGATCTCTGCTTTCATTTTTTAATTCGACTGAGCCGTGTGGCGGGTGAGGTTCAATTCTTTATGGCCGACCCCCTTTTACATCATCATGCCTGGGCACGCGTGGAAAATGGCGCCGTGAAGCGCGCCTACGCCTGGATAAATGAAACGGTGTGGAATCAAGGGGTCAAATCCATCGCTGAAATCGAATTGAATATGAAATGCTTCAGCTACGGCGAAGATGCAGGAATGGACGACGCTACCACGGAGGAATATGCCACAGCCAACGTTGAACAAATTCATGCGTTGTCGGCTCGCTGGAGCTTTGATCCGACGGCCGCGGACGGGAATTGGCCGACCCCTCCCGACGGCCTCGCCGGCCGGTCGGTCCGGCTTTGACAAGATTAGGTTGCGGACGCGCGGCGTTTGCAGCAAAGTGCAACAGAAATAGAAAGGAAGCTCATGTCATTCAAAATTGAACTTGAACTGCAGAAGTTTCCCAAAGTCGTCACGCTCAAGGACGGGAAGAAGGCGACGTTGCGTCCGTTGCGCCGCAACGACGAAAAGGATTTTCACAAACTCTTTCTCGGCATCCCCGAACCGGAGCGGATGTTCATCAAGCACCGCGTCACCGACCTCGAGGTCATCCATGACTGGTGCCGGAACATTGATTACGGCCGCAACCTGCCGCTCGTCGCGTTGATCGGCGGCAAAATCGTCGGCGATGCCACATTGCACCAACAACTCGGCGGCTGGAGGCGGCACATTGGCCGCGTGAGCGTGCTGGTGCACCCGGAATTTCGGGGGCGTGGCCTGGCGCGGGCGTTGGTGGGTGAAATCATTGACATTGCACGTGGCGCTGGCCTGGAACGCGTTGAAGCTGAATTTATCGGTGAACAGGAAACGGCCGTCAAAATGTTCGCCATCCTCGGTTTCAGCCAGCTTTTGCGGCTGGAAGATTACGTCAAGGATATGCAGGCCATTTCCCACGATTACATTTTGATGGGACTGGAACTGAAAACTGACGAGGAATATGCCGGCGTGGGAGGGTGATGCCGCCGGACATCTGCCCCAACTGCGGCGCGGAAGTTCCTCCAGGCGCCCAAGCCTGCCCGGAATGCGGCTCGGATGAAAGGACCGGCTGGTCTGAACAGGCGCGTTCTGACAACCTTAACCTGCCGGATGAGGATTTTGACTACGATGATTTTGTCCAGCGCGAATTTGAGGGGAGGCGAATCACTCCCCGCGGCATCCACTGGTTCTGGTGGATAATTGCAATCCTGGTCACGGCCAGCCTGGTTTATCTGTGGCTGCAGTGATTCCGCGGACGAAACAAAAAGCCCGCTCAAGCGAGCGGGCTGCGAAAAAACTCGACCGATTTACTTCTTCTCGGTTTTAGTCTCCGCCGGCTTTGTCTCCGCCGGCCTGGTTTCCGCAGGTTTGCTTTCCCCGGCCGGAGCGGCTTCCGCCGACTCCGGAGTGGCGGGAGTATAATCCACCCATTCCAGAATCGCACGCTGGGCGGCATCGCCCGTACGCTGCTCCATCTTGACGATGCGGGTGTAACCGCCGTTGCGCTCTTTGAACGAGGGTGCGATTTCTTCAAAAAGAATCCTCAACACGTCTTCGTTTTGACGCCATTTGCGACGCTCGTCTTTGGTCAATTGAATCGTCGGTCCATGCGTTCGCAAACGCGCTGTAACCAAACGACGGGCCTGAAGGGTGTCGCGCTTGCCGAGCGTGATTATTTTTTCAGCCACCGGCCGCGCCGCCTTGGCTTTCGCCAGGGTTGTCGTCACGCGTTTGTGCTTGATGAGGCTGCAAACCAGGTTCGCGAGCATCGCGTTGCGATGCTCGGAGGTGCGACCCAGTTTGGCCGTGTGCTTTAAATGTCGCATAGGAACGCTTAATTATTCTCCGGGGCTTCCTTGGGCGGCGTATCGAGCAGACCCGCTTCAAAGTTCATGCCCAGGGACAGACCCAAAGCCTGGAGTTTGTCTTTGATTTCATTCAACGATTTCTTGCCGAAGTTGCGGTATTTGAGCATCTCCTGCTCGGTCTTCATCGCCAACTGACCGACGGTGGTGATGTTCGCGTTGTTCAGGCAATTCGCCGCGCGAACACTCAACTCGATTTCATTGACACTCATGTTGAGCAGTTTCTTAAGTTTCGCCTTCTCGTCATCCTGCTTCGATTCCGCTTCTTCAAATTCGACGGCGTTCTTGTCATAACCCACAAAAACGTCCAGATGGTGCGCGAGAATCGCCGACGCCTGCGTCAATGCGTCATCGGGCGAAATGCGTCCATCGGTCCAAATCTCCACAACCAGCCGGTCGTAATCCGTACGATTGCCGACGCGCGCGGCTTCCACGGCGTAACGCACGCGGGACACCGGTGAGAACAGTGAATCAATCGCGACGACGCCGATGGGCTGGCCGGGCTTTTTATTTTCGTCGCTCGGGCAAAAGCCGCGCCCGATTTTGAGCTCCAGCTCCATCTCAAACTTCTTCTTTTTATCCAGCGTGCAGATATGCTGGTCGGGATTGACCAATTCGACATTCTGGTTGAGCTGAATGTCCCCGGCGGTCACCGCGCCTTCCTTGTTCGCGGACAGCAACAACGTCTGAGGATCACGGGTGTGGGCCTTGAATTTGATCTTCTTCAGATTCAAAACGATGTCCGTCACATCCTCCACCACTCCGTCGATTGTGGCAAACTCGTGCATGGCACCATCCACCTTCATCGACGTGATGGCCGCGCCTTCGAGCGAGGACAACAACACGCGGCGCAGCGAGTTGCCGATGGTGTGGCCGTAACCGGTCTCAAAGGGGTCGGCGACGAATTTGGCGTAGGTTTCCGTGGCGGTCGCGTCGTCCTTCTGCAACCGTTTCGGCATTTCAAAACGTCCGAGACGTACTGGCATATTTTCCTTTCAACAATTTTAATCTGGCTTCACCGGCGATTTATTCCCGCAACCGGCAAAGCCCGTATAATTGTTCAACTTGGTTACTGTTTAGCGGGAATAAAATTCGACAACCGCCTGCTCATTGGCAATCGGTTGAATCTCATCACGGGTCGGAATCCGCATGACCGTGCCTTTGAACTCTTCCTTGCTCAACGAGAGCCAATCCGGCACGGCGCGGCTCGTGGCCATTTCCAGATTCTTTGTCGCCAGCTGGCGCGACACGTTTGAATTTTTCACCTCAATGGCATCATTCACCTTGAGGCCGTAGGACGGCACGTTCACCTTGCGGCCGTTCACCAGAACGTGTCCATGCGAAACCATCTGGCGCGCGGCGGCACGCGTGGTCGCAAACCCGAGATGAAAAACGACATTGTCCAGACGTGTTTCCAAAATTTGCAGCATCTGCTCGCCGGTCACGCCGCGGCGTTTCAGAGCCTTCTCGTAAACCCCGCGAAACTGGCGTTCCAGCAAACCATAGTAATAACGCAATTTTTGCTTCTCGATCAGCCCCAGACCGTAATCGGTATGCTTGCGCCGCGACTTCGGACCATGAACGCCGGGGCCATAATTGCGGCGTTCCAAATACTTCGATGGGCCAAAAATAGGCGTCCCGAAACGGCGGCTGATGCGAACGCGAGGACCGGTATAACGAGCCATAGGAATTTTATAATTTGCGGTTTTCGGTTTGCGATTTTACACGCGACGCTTCTTACGGGGGCGACAACCGTTATGCGGAACCGGTGTTACATCTTTTATAGCGCTGATTTCCAGGCCGATGGCCTGCAATGCGCGAATGGCTGATTCCCGGCCAGAACCCGGGCCTTTGACACGCACTTCAATTTCCTTCATGCCATGCGCCATCGCCTGGCGGGCTGCGTCCTGGGCGACCTGCTGCGCGGCGTAAGCCGTGCTTTTGCGCGACCCCTTGAAACCAACGCGCCCGGCACTCGACCAGCCAATGAGATTGCCGTGCAGGTCCGTAATGGTGACCTGGGTGTTGTTGAACGTAGCCAGAATATTGGCCACGCCGGTGACAATATTCTTGGCGTGCTTGGCCTTGATGATTTTCTTGGCCGCAGCATCCTCACCCAAAAGCTCAGCGGCACTCGGCGCAGAACCGGCGGCCGGCGTGGCGGCGGCGGCGGCGGGCGTTTCTCCTGTCGCCGGTGCTTCAGCACCTGGCGCCGCTTTCTTAGGCGCCTTGTCCTCGGCCGGCCTGGCACCTTTTTCGGCCGGGGCAGTTTCCTTCGCTGCCACTTTTTCGGCGGCGGGTTTGGCCTCTTTCTTTACGGGCGCTTTCTTTTTTGGTTCGTCAGCCATATGAGGTTTCAATTCGTGAATCTTAAATCGTAAATAAAAAATTGATCAATGGATGCCGGTCTTGGCGTTCGGGTTGCGTTGCACGCCGACGGTCTTGCGCGGCCCTTTGCGCGTGCGGGCGTTGGTCTGGGTACGCTGGCCGCGCACCGGCAATCCGCGCATGTGCCGGACGCCGCGGTAACATTTGATGCCCTGCAGCCGTTTGAGGTTCATGCCAATTTCACGGCGCAGGTCGCCTTCTATGACGTACCTGCCCTCCTGAATGGCATGGACAATTTGAGAAAGCTGTTGTTCGGTCAAATCCTTCGCGCGGATGCTCGGATCAATATTGGCGTGTTCCAGAATCTCTTTCGAGTTGGACGGACCGATGCCATAAATGTAGCGCAACGCGATGTCGATGCGCTTGTTCGGCGGAACTTCCACTCCAATGATGCGTGCCATAAATCAACCTTGCCGTTGTTTGTGCCGTTTGTTCGAGCAAATCACACGAATGACACCGCGACGCCGCACTATTTTGCAGTGCTCGCACAATTTTTTAACTGACGCACGGACTTTCATGTTCCTGTTGTATTCGTTTCAACCAAAATCCGCCCCGCGGACAAATCGTAGGGCGTCAATTGCAATTTCACTTTGTCTCCGGGTTTCAGGCCGGCAAAATTCCGTTTCACCCGCCCCGCCACGAACGCCGTCAACCGGTGTCCATTGGCCAGCTCCACGCGATAGGTTCCGTTCGCCAGAGCTTCCCTCACCCAACCTTCAACCTGGAAGGCTTCGTTTCCGGGCATGTCAAAATCTCCGGTTCACCCTCAGCGATCAGGACCGTATGCTCAAAATGAGCAGATAGTAAACCATCTTGCGTAACGACTGTCCAGCCGTCTTTCAAAATTTTTACGCCGGCCTGGCCGGCATTAACCATCGGTTCAATGGCCAGGGTCATGCCCGACCGGAGCTTTTGATTGCTCTTGGGGTCCACAAAATTCGGCACCTGCGGCTCCTCATGCATCGAACGCCCGACACCGTGCCCCACAAATTCGCGGACCACGCTAAAACCGTTGCTTTCCACGTAAGTCTGAATCGCGCGCGAAATATCCGTCACACGATTGCCCGGAACCGCCGCCGCAATGCCTTCGTAGAGCGCATGTTCCGTCACGTCCATGAGACGCTGCGCCGCGACGCTGCAGCCGCCGACCGCCAGCGTACGCGCCGTGTCACCCACAAATCCTTTGTGAAACACGCCCACGTCCACGCTAACAATGTCGCCAAAGTGCAATTCACGGTCACCTGCCAGTCCGTGCACCACTTCTTCATTTACGGAAAGGCAAGTATGGCATGGGTATTTGCGATAACCCAAAAACGCGCTTTTTGCCCCAAGTTGCTTGATGCGCTTGGCCGCAAATTCGTCCACCTGCCGCGTCGTGAGACCGGGTTTGATGAAGGCGGCAATTTCCTCCAGCACCGTGCCCGCCACCGCGCAGGCCGGCCGCATCGAGTCCAGGTCCCGTTCACTTTTCAAAATAATCATCTTTAGAACCGCCCGCGCAAGCGGCCCTTCCTTAAAAAACCGTCATAATGGCGCATCATCAAATGCGATTCAACCTGTCGCATGGTGTCCAGCAAGACACCGACGGTGATTAAAATGCTTGTGCCGCCAAAGAACTGGGAGACATCGTAGGGAATATTCATGGCGTTGCGCATCAGGATGGGGATGACCGCGATGACGGTGAGGAAAATCGCACCGGCCAGAGTGATCCGGCTCATGGCCTTGTGGAGATAGTCGCTGGTCCCCTGCCCCGGACGCACTCCGGGAATATAGCCGCCGTTTTTCTTCAAATCGTCGGCGATTTGCAATTCATTGAACTGCGTGGCCACCCAGAAATACGAGAAGAACAGAATCATCAGACCGTAAACCGTCAGGTACGTGCCGGACCCATAACCGAGCAGCATGACTATTTTCAAAAAGAAATCGTGCAAAAACGGAACATTCTTAAAAGCCACATCTGCCAGCCATTCACACGCCGGCCCGGGAAACATCAGGATGGATTGGGCAAAAATAATCGGCATCACGCCCGAGTAATTTACCCGTAACGGCATGAACGAGGTGCCGCCGGAATACAGCTTGCGCCCCACGGCGCGCTGCGCGTACTGGACCGGAATTTTCCGTTGCGCCTGGGTAATGGCAATGACACCGCCAATCACCATGGCCAGCAACAGCACCAGCATCACCCCCGTGCCCATCAGATGATAACTCGATTCAATCCCGCCAGCGGGATGAAACATGTCCATCAACGCCGTGCCGGCGCGCGGCAACCGGGCCACAATGCCGATGGTAATGACCAATGAAACACCATTGCCCACGCCGCGGTCGGTGATTTGTTCGCCCAGCCACATGAGCAGCATCGTGCCGGTTGTCATGATGAGCGTGGTTTGAATGAGATACCAGATGGGGTTGCCAATCAGGACGAGTTGGCCCTGGAATCCATGGAAAATGGTTTGGGGATGTTGCCAGCCATTGGCAAAATACAAACCCTGCCCCAGGCAAATCAACACCGTCAGATAACGACCGTACTTGATGATTTGGGCGCGGCCGCCCTCTTCGCGCGCCAGCTTGCTGAGCTTCGGCCAGACGGCTGTAAGCAATTGAATGATAATCGTGGCGCTGATGTACGGCATGATCCCCAGCGCCCCAATGGCGCAATTCCCATAGGCACCGCCGGCAAACATGTTGTACATGCCGAGCAATCCGCCATTACTCTGTTCATTTTCCTTGAAAAAGTTGGAGAGCGCCGTCCCGTCCAGGCCCGGAATAACAATGTAGGCCGTCAAACGGCAAACCCCCAACAATGCCATCGTGAACAAAATTCGGGACTTCAGCTCCGGAATTTTGAAGCAGTTGGCAAATGTGTTGAAGATGTTACGGAACATGGCTCAGTCCCGCTCAGGCTTTCGCAGGCTCGGCGGCTTTGCGGCCGGTGATTTCGCAGGTGCCACCTTTGGCCTCAATCTTGGCCTTCGCCGAAACGCTGAATGCGTGCGCACTCACCGTGAGTTTTTTGGTCAATTCGCCGTCGCCCAGGATCTTGACTCCGCTCGCGCGACCGTTGGCCAGGCCGATGGCACGCAAGGCCGTTTCATCCACGCGCGCGCCGTCGTCAAATTGGTCCAGTTCGCCGACGTTCACCGCGACGAATTGTTTGGCAAAGCGCACGTTGTTGAACCCGCGCTTGGGGATGCGCCGGATGAGCGGCATCTGACCACCTTCGAAACCGATACGGATGGAACTGCCCGAGCGTGCCGTCTGGCCTTTGCCGCCGCGCCCGCTGGTTTTGCCATGGCCACTGGACTCGCCCTGGCCGAGCCGCTTGCGCCGGTGTTTCGCGCCCGGACGGGGTTTTAAATCATGTAATCGCATAAAATCGTGAGTAGTCAGCGGTCAGCAGTCAGTAGTTAACAGCTGGCGTCCATAGCGGGATGCTACTGACCACTGACTACTAACCATTGGTAAAATCAGGTTCATCAAACAGCAGCCGGATTCGCTTCAGGAGCTTTTGGCGGCTCAACTTTCTTAATTTCCAACCCGCGCCCTCTGTAAATGTCTTCGCGCAATCGCAGGCTCAACAAGGCCTTCACCGTCGCTTTTACCACATTCGCCGCGTTTTTCGACCCGAGCGATTTGCTCAAAATATCCTTCACCCCGGCGGATTCCAAAACTGCCCGCACCGTCTTGCCGGCAATGATCCCGGTTCCCGGCGACGCCGGCCGCAACAGGATTCTCGCGCCATCAAACTCGGAAAAAACTTCATGCGGAATCGTCGCGTCCTTGAGGGAAACGGAGACCATCTGATTGCGGGCCAATTCGCCGCCGCGACGAATGGCATCCGCCACTTCGCCGGCTTTGCCGAGCGCAACCCCGACGCGCCCCCTTTTGTCCCCCACCACCACGAGCGCGCTGAAGTTGAAGCGGCGTCCGCCTTTGACCACTTTTGCGGAGCGGTTGATATAAACAACCTTTTCCACCAACTCTTCCGCAGCGCCGCCTTCGAACCCATGTTCAGACGCTTCGGCGGCCGGCTTGGCGCGGCGGCCCCGGCCGCGCAGGCCGCGTTGTTCTTCAGTTTCGGTTTTAATGATTTCAGCCACGGTAATTTATTGTTACAGGTTAAAATTTCAATCCCGCCGCGCGGGCCGCATCGGCCAGGGTCGCCAGCTTGCCGAACACCAGCACCGGCTTGCTGTCCTTGCCTTTGCCCTTGCTCTCGCTGCGGTGATAACGCGCGCCGCCGCGATCGAAAACGACCGTTTTGATTCCCTTCGCCAGCGCGGTTTCCGCCGCCAGCTTGCCGACAACTTTGGCGCTGGCCACGTTGGCGGCCAGTTTGTCGCGGTCCGGTACCGTCTTGCTGGTGGTCGAAACGGCTGCCAGCGTCACCCCGGCGTTATCGTCAATGAACTGAACGTGAATGTTTCTGCCGGTGAAACAAACACTCATCCGTGGACGTTCCCTGGTGCCGCACACCTTGCTCCGCACCCGCCAGTGGCGGAATTGCGCCAATTGTTGTTTCTTTTCCGTTCTCATTTCAATGCATCACGGATTTGGCCGTGAATCAAATTTTACTGGACCGTCTTGCCTTCCTTGCGCTGGACATGCTCGCCCACATAACGCACACCCTTGCCTTTGTATGGTTCAGGTGGATAGAAACCGCGGATTTCAGCGGCGACCTGGCCAACGACGCGCCGGTCCGGGCCTTCAATCGTCAGCTTTGTGTTTTCCTCGACCGTCACCTTGATCTGGTCGGGAATTGCGTAATTAATCGGATGCGAATAGCCGAGGTTGAGGTTGACATTCTTGCCCTGCACCGCGGCCTTGAAACCGACGCCCTGAATTTCGAGTTTCTTGACGAAGCCTTCCGCCACGCCTTTGACCATGTTGTTGACGAGCGCACGACTGAGGCCGTGCAATGCCTTTGCCTGTGCGTCTTCGCCATCACGGCTCACGACGATTTTGCCGTCCTCAACCTTAAGACTCGTGCGGCGCGGCAATTCCCAGTCGAGTTTCCCCTTTGGGCCTTCGACCAGAACCTTCTGCCCTTTGACCTCCACCTTGACCTTGGGAGGTATGACAATCGGCTGTTTTCCTATTCGCGACATAAAATTTCTACCAGATGTAACAAAGCAATTCGCCGCCCAGGTTTTTCTTGCGGGCCTGCACATCGGTCATCACGCCTTCCGGCGTCGAAATCACCGCCACACCCAGGCCTCCGCGCACGCGGGGGATTTTCGTTGCCCCGACGTAATGGCGGAGCCCCGGCCGGCTGATGCGGCGCAAGCCTTCAATCACCGTTTTCTTGCCTTGATACTTCAATTTGATGTTGATGGTCTTGGGCACCTTTCCCTCAACAACCACCTCCGCAACATAGCCTTGCTTTTTCAGAATCGCGGCAATGCTTTCCTTCAGGCGGGAGTGCGGCATGGCCACCGTCGGCCGCAGCGCGCGCCCGGCGTTGCGGATGCGAGTCAACATGTCGGAAATGGGATCAGTCATATCAAATCTTATTCTTAATCACCAACTGGCCTTCACAACGCCCGGAATCAAACCGTTCAGCGCGGCCTCTCGGAACGTGAGGCGGGAAACGCCAAACTTGCGGAGATAACCGTGGCGGCGGCCGCTGTACGAACAGCGATTCACCAGCCGGGTCGGACTGGCATCGCGCGGCAGCTTGGCGAGGCCGGCGTAATCGCGCTTCGCCTTCAATTCCGCGCGAATCGCGGCGTATTTTTTCACCGTCCCGGCTTTGCGCTTGTTGCGTTCAAACCATGCTTTCTTGGCCATAATCGTTTTCTATTTTTCGGCGAGCGGAAAGCCCATCAGTTTCAATAAATCCAGCGCCGTGACATCATTCCGGGCGCTGGTCACAATCGTGATGTCCATGCCCTGCTGGCGTTTGATTTTGTCCAGTTCAATCTCCGGGAAAATCGTCTGGTCCGCGACGCCGAACGTATAATTGCCCCGGCCGTCAAATTTGCGCGGCGACAATCCACGAAAGTCGCGAATGCGCGGCAGCGCCGTCGCCACCAGCCGGTCGAAAAATTCGTACATCGCATCGCGGCGCAACGTTACCCGGCAGCCGATGGGCTGTCCTTCGCGCAGTTTGAAATTCGCAATGCTGTGGCGCGACTTGCTGATGACCGGTTTGCGGCCGGTGATCTGCGCCAGGTCTTTCGCCGCGTCTTCAATGGCGTTTTTCTCCAACGACGCGCTCACGCCCATGTTGACCACGATCTTCATCATCCGTGGAATCTGGTGGACGTTGGCGAATTTATGCTTTTCCTTCAGGGCCGGCACCACGTCGCTCACGTATTTGTTGTAAAGTCTGGCTTTCATTTTTTGGTCACGGGTTTTGCCGTAACTTCATTCTACATTTGAATTGCAACCTCAGGCCGGGGCCGGCTCCGCCTTTCCATGTTTGGCCGTCCGCGCGTCGAACCGGTCAACCTTCATCAAATTCGAAAGGTGAATCGTGCCTTCCCGCTCGACAATCGCGCCCTGCGGATGGTCCTGGCTCTTGCGCGTGTGCCGCTTGATCATCTTCAGGCCTTCAACAATCGCCCGGTTTTTTTTCGGGCTGACGGCAATGATTTTGCCGCGCTTGCCCTTCTCGGCACCGGCCAGCACGACCACTTCATCGCCTTTTTTAACATGAGATTTTGACATAGCTTCAAATCACCTCGGGCGCGAGCGAAATAATTTTCATGAACTTTTTCTCACGCAACTCGCGCGCCACCGGCCCGAAAATGCGCGTGCCCTTCGGGTTCAGCTCCGGGTCAATGATAACCACCGCGTTGCTGTCGAAGCGCAGATACGAACCGTCGCTGCGGCGGATCGGCTGCCGGGTGCGAACGATCACGGCATTATGGACTTCGCCCTTCTTCACCTGCCCGTCCGGTGCGGCGTCCTTGATGTGCACTTTAATGACATCGCCGACGCGGGCATATCGCTGATTGCGACCCAACACGCCGATGGCCCAGGCAACCTTGGCACCGGTGTTGTCAGCCACATCCAAATGGGAACGAATTTGCAACATAAAGTCCGCTCAGGCTGCAGCCACGGGCGTTTCGGCCTCGTTCCGCACTACAACGGCAATGAGCCGCCAGCGCTTGGTTTTCGACAACGGCCGCGTTTCCTCAATCCGCACGCGGTCGCCCGGCTTCGCTTCACCCTTTTCATCGTGGGCGTAAAATTTCTTGTAAGCGGTCACGACCTTGCGGAACCGCGGATGCGGGAACCGACGCTGGACGCGCACCACGATGGTCTTGGCCATCTTGTTGGAGATGACTTCGCCTTCGCGTTGTTTGCGATGCCCGCGTGCCGTTGCCGTTGGGTTTGCTGTTTCAGCCATACAATTCAATTAGCCGCCTGGTTGCGCAGTTGCGAGATGCGCGTTTCCAAACGCGCGATGTCTTTGCGCAATACGCGCAGCCGCGCCGGTTTTTCCAGTTGCGCACTCGCCTGCTGCAACCGCAGATTGAACATTTCATGGTGCAGATCGCGGCTCTTGGCCGCCAATTCCACCAGGGTCATGTCCTTGATTTCAGAAAATTTCATAGCCGCTTAAATTGCCCGCCGGTGCCGGGCGATAAATTTCGTTTTGATGGGCAGTTTCGTCGCCGCCAGCCGCAACGACTCGCGCGCCTCCACTTCCGTAATGCCATCCACTTCAAACAGCACGTTCGCCGGGCGGATGACCGCCACCCAGCCTTCCAAAGGCGCTTTGCCCTTGCCCATGCGGGTTTCGAGCGGCTTTTTCGTAAACGACTTCTGCGGGAAGACGCGAAGCCACATCTTGCCGCGTCGCTTCATGTTGCGGGCAATCGCGACGCGGGCTGCTTCCAGCTGCTTGGAATCCATCCAGCAACGTTCGAGCGCCATCAATCCGTATTCACCAAAAGCCACCGCATTGCCGCGGGACGCCAGCCCGGCACGGCTGCCGCGGTGCATCTTGCGAAATTTTACTCTTTCTGGTTGCAACGGCATAGGTTCGTCAAATGGTTAAATAGTCAGTCACCCGTTTTACTTCACCGGCACCGGCTCGGCCGGCGCCTGCGGCTGTTCTTTCTTCTGCGGCTTGTTCTCGCCGCGGCAAATCCAGCATTTGATGCCGAGCTTGCCATAAACGGTAAGCGCCTCGGCAAATCCGTAATCAATGTTCGCGCGCAGCGTATGCAACGGCACGCGGCCCCAATGATATTGCTCGACCCGCGCGAGTTCCGCGCCACCCAGCCGGCCCGCGCAGCGAATCTTGATGCCTTCCGCGCCGAAATCCTTGGCGGTCTGCAAGGCCTTCTTCATCGCGCGGCGGAACGACACCCGGCGTTCCAATTGCAGTGCGACATTTTCCGCCACGAGTTGCGCATCCAATTCCGGGGTCTTCACCTCGACAATGTCCACATAGACTTCCTTGCCGGTCATGCGGCTCAACTCTTCCTTGAGCTTGTCGATTTCCGCACCCTTGCGGCCAATGACCACGCCCGGGCGCGCGGTCAAAATCGTCACGCGACAGCGGTTGGTCGCCCGCTCGATCAAAATTTTCGGGACGGACGCCGTTTCGAGCTTCTTCTTCAGCAGGGTGCGGATTTGCCGGTCTTCATTGAGCAGCGGGCCGAATTCCTTCTTCCCGGCAAACCACTTCGAGCGCCAGTCCTTGTTGACGCCGACCCGCAGACCGATTGGATTTGTTTTTTGGCCCATACTATTCGTCTGACAAGGTGATTTTGATGTGACAACGGCGTTTGAGGATTGGTCCGGCGGAACCGCGGGCTTTGGGGGTGAAACGTTTGATGATCATGGCCGTGCCGGCAACCGCTTCCTTGATCCGCAAACTTTCCGGCTTGAGTTTGTTATTGTTTTCCGCGTTGGCGATGGCCGACCGGAGCGTCTTGGCCACCAGTCGCGCCCCCTTGCGCGGAACGAACTGCAGCACCGCCTGCGCCTGCAAGGCCGGCAGCCCCTGAATCTGCCGCACGACCTCACGCATCTTTTGCGCGGACATCGGCACGTTTTTCAAGATGGCATGAACTTCCATGTTATTTCGCCTCCGCTTTGGCCGTGTGCGCGCCGTGTTTCTTGAATATCCGCGTCAAGGAAAACTCGCCGAGCCGGTGGCCGACCATGTTTTCCGTCACAAACACCGGGTTAAAAACCTTGCCGTTGTGGACGCTGAACGTCAGCCCGACGAAATCCGGCGTAATCATCGAACGCCGCGACCAGGTTTTGATCGGCGTTTTTTGACTGGTGCTCTTCGCCTTCTGGATTTTATCCAGCAGGTGAAAATCTACAAACGGACCTTTTTTAATCGAGCGTCCCATAAAAATTATTTGATCTTCATCGGCCGGCCGTTGCGGCGCACAATAATAAAACGGTTCGAATATTTGTATTTTGGGCGCGTCTTGCCGCCCTTGGCGATCCTGCCCCACGGCGACATCAACTGCTGCCAGCCGCCGCCGGATTTGGACTTGCCGGCGCCGCCGCCATTCGGATGGTCCACCGGATTGCGCGTCACCCCGCGGTTGATGCCACGATGACCGCGATGCCGCGTGCGACCGGCTTTGCCCAAAATCACATTTTCGTGTTCCGCGTTGCCGACCTGGCCAATGGTCGCGTAGCAATTTTCATTCACCTTGCGGATTTCACCCGAAGGCAGGCGGATTTGCGCATAACCTTCGTCCCGCGACATCAGCGTGGCGGCGCCCCCCGCCGAACGCACCACCTGCCCGCCGTGGCCCGGCGTCAGCTCGATGTTGTGAATCGCCAGACCAACGGGAATCGCTTTCAGCGGCAATGCATTGCCGACCTCCGGCGGAGCGGCCGGACCGCTGGAAATGGTGCCGCCCACCTTGATGCCCGCCGGAGCGATGATGTAAGCCTTTTCACCGTCCTTGTATTGCAGCAGCGCCAATCGCGCTGAACGCATCGGGTCGTATTCAATCGCCGCCACCGTCGCCTCGACACCGTGCTTTTGGCGCTTGAAATCCACGAGGCGGATTTTCTGCTTGTGACCGCCGCCGATACCGCGCGCGGTCACGCGACCGTAGGCATTGCGGCCACCGGTCTTCTTCCGCGTGACGACCAGCCGCTTCTCGGGCTTCGTCTTCGTAATATCGCTGTAATCCGCGTATGTAACATAGCGCAGAGACGGCGTTAGCGGTCTAAATGTCTTGACTGGCATAAAAACAAAAATTTCAGCAGCAACTTTGAAGTCGGCAGGCCATCATTCCTGTCCCGGCAGGGAATCAGTTATCGGTCTACAAACATGCTGTCCATTTGCCCGAAACGATTAACCGCACTGTTGTAACCCGGCGGGGTTCTCTTCCGAGCGAAACGGAGCGAAGAAAATATCAAATACGTGTCCCAACGCAACTACTTTTTTGAAGAATTTTGGAGGTCCAAACCATCCGCAAATACCTTGATCGCAACAGGGTTTCCATCACGATTTACCGCGCTTTTCCCGCATGGCGCCAACGCTCGACAGGGTGGAGACCACATAAGGCACCATCAGCGTCAACAGCATTTGCAGCAGACCGGCGCGGGTGATTTGGCCGGCCAGGATTGCGGCGCCGTGATTGATGCCAATGAGAATCAGACCGACAACGGCTGCATATTTGAGCGCTCGCTTGACCACCGAAGGCTGACAGGCCAGTTGGAACCATTCTTTCATGCTTATAAAAATAAGGCATTCCTCCCCCCGGACTCAAGGTGTCGAAATCTGCGCGCCCTCCCGGGATTCAAAGTCTCGTCAGCCAGTATTTCGTCACCTGATCGCTCATGAGCATGATAAAGACGATAATCCCCGAAATGATCAAACCCACCACCAGGGTCGTCAGCAAAATACGCAGTTGATAACGGCGCCAGTCCTCTGGCAGGCGCGGAAACAGCAACTTGCCCAAACTCAGTTTCATACCATCGAAAATTCGACATGCTTCCCGGTGGCGTGTTCGAGATTTGGCCAGCTAACGCAGCGCAGGCTTTCGGACCGGCGCATTCAAGCGGTTTTCCAACCGCCAATTTGTGAACACGGGACCGGAAAGTCCCGCCAACCAGCAGACAGGAACCTTTGCGCTGCCATGCGCTGGAAAATCGCGGCGTAAACCGTCAGTGCCGGAACTGGGCTTGTTTGCTGACCTTGGCCAGGCGCTTTTCCCATTCGCCCTTGTGCGCCAGCGGGTCGGCATCCGTGCCCCAAAGTTTTTTTACCATTTCCCGTTGCGGCACAAATGGACACTTCGCCTTCGGATTTTTGAAGGCATCCTCCAACTCGCGCAAGGCCAGTTGCGCACCGGTCATCACCGCCGGCTTTTCCGCACGCGAAAATTGCGAGTTTAATTTGTGTGCCGCGTCGTCGAGTGCACCCCAGCGTTCCGCGTGCGTGCGGCCCCAAAGCGTCGGCTGCGTGTCCAACCGCGCCAGGTTCCAGAACGCAATGCGGATTTGCCGGACGGGTTTGAACTGTTTGTCCATCAACCCGCGGAAAACACCCTCCAGCACCGTGTTGATAATCGAATTCTGGAACTGCGGCGAGTGAAAGCGATGGCCGCCGCTGACTTCGCTGAAATCCGTAAAACGGATCGTCAGACCCAGTTCGCGCGCCTGCAACTGTTCGCGGCGCAACTGGCCGACCAGCCGCGTCGCCTCGCTCAAGGTGAAGGTCAGCGCCGCCTCATAATCCGGCTCATCGTAAGGCAGCGTGGTATTGCTGGAAATGGTCGTGCGGTCCTTCACTTCAAGCAGCAGCGGCTCGCTCCACAGGCCTTTGGCAAACAGCCAGAGTTGCGTCCCCCAGATGCCAAATTTCTTCTTGAGCAACGGTGATGGCAGTTTTGCGACGTGGCCGAACGTCGTCGCGTCGAGCGCGGCCAGCGCGCGTTGCCGGTTCTTGCCGATGCCGGAAAGCTCGCGCACGGAACGATCCTTCAAAAATTCCTTTTCCGCGCCAGATGGAATCTCGATGAAACCGGGTTTGGCCGCGTCCGTGGCGAGCTTGGCCAGCCGCGAAGAATTCGCCAGACCGGCGGACACAGGCAATTTCACCTCCTGCAAAATCCGCCGGCAGATTTCCCTCACATAGCTTTCCGATGAGGTGCCCCGCCAGACGTGCCGGTCCATCGTCGTGAAATCAAGGAAACCTTCGTCAATCGAGATGGGTACGAGGGTCGGTGAATATTCTTCGAGAATGTGGAACATCTCGGCCGAGAGCCGCCGGTATTCGTCATAGTGCGGACGGCATAAAACGCCCTTCGGACAAAGCCGCTTCGCTTCAAAGCAGGCCATGCCGGTTTGGATGCCGAATTTTTTAGCCGCACGATTGGCGGCGATAACAATGCCATCTCCTCGCCGGCCGCCGCCGACCCAGACCGGACGGCCCTGCAGCTTTTGATTCAAGGCGATCTCGCAACTGGCGAAGAAGCTGTCACCGTCCACGTGCAGGATGCGAATGGGTGTTTTGGCATTCACGGGCAAACCTTAATTGAACCAAAATTCGAGCCGTGTCAAATCCTCCCATGCTGGCACGGACAAAGGCTGTCCAACCCAAAAAAACAAAACGGCGCTGATAAATATCTGCGCCGTTCGTGATTTCAAATCTCGTTCAGGTCAAAACAATCTTGTCGCCTTCCTTGAGCGTCACAATGGCTTTTTTCCAATCGGGCGCCTTGCCAGCCTGGGTTGTCCGCTGACGGCGCAGTTTGCCATGCACATTCAGCGTATTGACCTTCGTGACCTTGACCTTGAACAATTCCTGGACGGCCTGGCGGATTTCCGTCTTGTTCGCATGCCGATCGGCCACAACCGTGTATTGGTTGTACTTTTCGCCCTGGCGCGTGCCCTTTTCCGTCAGACGGACGGTCTTGATGACTTCGAAAGCGTTCATGGTTCGTTGAATCGTTAAATTGTTAAATCAGTTAAATGAGTCATTGGTCAAATGAGAAGTTGGTCATGGTTCCGCAACGTATTTAACTCATTTAACCTGTTACGAATTACTCTTTCGTCAACCGCGCCTCAACCTTCTCAAACGCGCTCCGGGTAAAGAGCAATTTGTCGGGCCGCAAAATGTCGTAAGTGTTCAACGAGTCGCTGGTGGTCACCGCCACATCCGGCAGGTTGCGTGAAGCGAGGGCCAAATTCTCGTCGGTAACGGTCGAAACGACCAGCGTGGTGCCTTTCAATTCCAGGGCCGAAATCACTCCGATAAATTCCTTTGTCTTCGGCGAAGCCAGCTTGAGATCGTCCACGACGATCACGTCGCCGGCCTTAAGGCGTTCACTCAGCGCCTTGCGCAACGCGAGCGCGCGGGTTTTCTTGGAAATTTTCTTCGCAAAATCACGGGGCCTCGGGCCGAAGACCACGCCGCCACCAACCCACAACGGCGATTGGAACGAACCGGCGCGGGCGCGGCCGGTGCCCTTCTGCCGCCACGGCTTTTTGTTCGTGCCGGAAACTTCGCCGACGTTCTTGGTGTTGGCCGTGCCGCTGCGTTGCGCCGCTTGATAAGCGACGACGGCATCATGGACGGCCTGCGTGCCCTTTCCGTCTTCAACCAGCGGAAACTTCACTTCCAGTTCACCCTGACTCTTACCTGCGATATTCTTGATAGCAATTTTCATGGCAATCTTTGGTAGGGACAGTGCGCCGCGCTGTCCGGACGCCGCGGTGCGGCGTCCCTACCTATTTTTTAGTCTCGGCTGGTTTGGCCTCAGGTTTCTTTTCAGCGGCGCCCTTCCGCTTCATGGGCGCGACGCTCACCGGCGGTTTCCAGCCCTTGGGCCGTTTCTTGGATTCACGAATAACCACATAATCGCCTTCCGCACCGGGAATCGCGCCTTTGATGAGCAAAAGATTTTCCGCCTCGCGCACCTGGATGACTTCGAGGTTCTGCGTCGTACGCCGGACTTGTCCCATGTGGCCGGGCATCCGAAAGCCGCGCAAGACCGTGCCGGGGAACAGGCGCTGGCCAATGGCGCCGACCCGGCGATGCCAGCCTTTATGGCCGTGCGTTGCGGGGCCGCCGCCAAAACCGTGGCGCTTCATAACGCCTTCAAAACCACGGCCCTTGGTGACGCCAATGGCATCGACAAAATCACCGACGGCGAACAGCGCCGGTCCGACGATGTCGCCAGGCTTCACTTCCCTGGAAAAATTGCGGAAGTCCTTGATGCGTTTCACCGCCACGCCGTTCTGTTTTTTAATGTGCCCGAGCAACGGCTTCGTCACGCGCTGTTCCTTCTGATCGTCAAAACCGAGTTGAACGGCATTGTAGCCGTCCTTGCCCGCCTGGGTCTTGACCTGCAAAACGCGGTTGGGGCCGGCGAGCACAACCGTTACCGGAATCAGCACTCCGCTGGCATTATAAACGCGCGTGCTGCCGAGTTTTTTTCCTAAAAGTCCGAGGGGCATGGGTTCGTAATTGGTTAAATTGGTGGTTGGTTAAATCAGTCTCGCGGGCGTTTCCTCATTTACTTGTTTAACGAACGAGTTACTCATTTAACTTCTAAATTTTAATTGTGATGTCCACGCCGGCCGGAAGATTGAGCTTCTTCAATTCGTCCACGGTCTTGGCGGTCGGGTCCAGGATGTCAATCAGCCGCTTGTGCGTGCGTTGCTCGAAAGTTTCCTGCGACTTCTTGTCCGCGTGCGGCGAGCGTTGGACGGTGAAGCGCTCGATGCGGGTCGGGAGCGGGATGGGGCCGGCGACGCGTGCGCCGGTGCGTTTGACCGTGTCGGCAATTTCGCGCGCCGACTGGTCTATGACGCGATGGTCATAGGCCTTAAGCCGAATTCGAATGCGTTGAGCAGCCATACAAAGAGCAATTGTCTGTTAATGGTTTCAATAGTTCACCGCTTCAATTCTTCAAAAGCGGGCACAAAGTGTAGCAATAAAACAGTCCCGTGCAACAAGTTTTTGGCGGTATTCTCATCTACGTCCGCGCCGCTGGTTTCTTGGCGGCCTGATCCAATATCGTTGTCAGCACGCTGTTCGGAACCTGCTCAAACGTCAGCGGCTCCATCGAGTAGGAAGCGCGGCCCTTAGAGAGCGAACGGATGGCGGTGGCATAACCGAACATTTCGGCCAGCGGCACATTGGCATTGACCACCGTCTGGCCCTGCTTGGCTTCAATGTTGATGATGTGACCGCGACGACGCGTGATGTCACCGATCAAATCACCCTGGTATTCGTCGGGCGTGGTGCATTCCACCTTCATGATGGGTTCGAGCAAAATCGGATGCGCTTTTTTGAAGGCGTCCTTGAGCGCGAAAATTCCGGCCATCTTGAATGCCAGTTCATTTGAGTCCACCTCGTGGAACGTGCCATCCACAATCTGTACCTTGACGTCAATGACCTGATAGCCCGCATAGACGCCGCCCTTGATGGCTTCCTCGATGCCGTCAATGACCGCCGGGATGTATTCCTTGGGGATCGCACCGCCGACAATCTTGTTCTCGATCTCGATGCCCTTGCCCTTCTCGTTCGGTTGAACCTGGACACAGGCATGACCGTATTGGCCGCGACCACCGGATTGGCGGATGAACTTGCCTTCGCCGTCCGCCGGTTTGGTGATGGTTTCACGGTAGGCGATTTGCGGCGCGCCGGTGTTGGCGTCCACCTTGAACTCGCGCTTGAGGCGGTCAATGATGATTTCCAAATGCAGCTCGCCCATGCCCGCGATGATGAGCTGGCCCGTCTCCTCGTTGGTGAAACAACGGAATGTCGGGTCTGCCTCGGCCAGCCGCTGCAAACCTTCGGACATCTTGTCGCGGTCCTGTTTCGTCTTGGGCTCGACCGCCATGCTGATGACCGGTTCCGGGAACGTCGGCGGTTCGAGTGTCACTTCAAAATCCTCGTCACAAAGCGTGTCGCCGGTGGTGATATTGCGCAGGCCGACCAGCGCGGCGATGTCGCCGGCAAAAACCTGGTGGATGTCCTTGCGCTCGCTGCCTTGAATAATCATCAGGCGGCTGACGCGCTCGCGTTTGCGCGTGCGCGGATTGTAAATCATGTCGCCTTTTTCGATCTGACCGGAATAAACGCGGAAGAACACCAGCTTGCCCGCATAGGGATCGGTCCACAGCTTGAACGCCAGCGAGCAAAACTTGCTGCCGTCATCGGTGGGCACTTCGACCTTTTGGTCGGCCTGGCCCGGCACTTCGCCGGTGGCCGGCGGCACGTCCAGCGGGCTGGGCAGATAATCCACCACCGCGTCAACCAGGGGTTGCACGCCCTTCTTCTTGAAGGCTGAACCGCATAGCACCGGCACCAGTTCGATTTTGCAGGTCAACCGGCGGATCGCCGCCTTGAGTTCCGGCGGCGTGACCGGCTTCTCGTGCAGCACAAGGTCGGCAATCTGGTCATCCTTGTTGGAAACTGCGTCAATCAATTCCGCCAGCGCCGCTGCCGCCCGTTCCTTGTGTTCGGCGGGGATTTCCCTGGCCTCGAAATTCAGGCCCTCATTGACCACGTCACCCGGTCCCCAGACAATCGCTTTCTGGTTCACCACGTCAATGACGCCTTCAAAATGCTCCTCGGCGCCGATGGGCAGGAGAACGGGATACGCATACGCTTTGAGCTTGGTGCGCATGTCGTTGAGCGCATTTTCAAAATTCGCGCCGGTGCGGTCCATCTTGTTGACGAACGCGATGCGCGGCACCTTGTACTTGGTCGCCTGCCGCCAGACGGTTTCCGATTGCGGTTGCACGCCCGCGACACCACAGAACACCGCCACCGCGCCGTCGAGCACGCGCATGGAACGGTCAACTTCGGCGGTGAAATCCACGTGGCCGGGC